>JARRJE010000383.1:0-2613 GCA_037379765.1 Deltaproteobacteria bacterium | reverse complement strand
ACGAAGCCGGGAATCTGGATGCCGACAAGTACACCGCCCAAGAAAAGAATCAGCCTCAAATAAGAAAGAGCAGTTGTCATTTTCCCCTCCCCGGCGTCTCAACGTCGTAAGCGGTCTGCCGTGCCATATGCGAAAGCTATAAGTAAATGAGGCATCAACAATTTTAGCTCAGACGCAGTAAACACGTTTATGGTCAACAATGCAAGAGCGACTGGCCGACTAAATAGTGCTGTATGCCGCAGAGCTTGTCAGTGACATTGCGTCAGCTGAATATCCCCACAAGTACTGCTGTCGCAATAATTTGCACTGCAACAACGCTCGTAATCCAAGAGGGTTTATTTGCCATGAGTTTTTCCGGGCCAGGTATTTTCTTAATAAAGAAGGAGGAATTGGCTAGATTAAATATCACGATTACCCAGAACAACGCTGTACTTCCTCTGTACACCCACCAGCAGAAAATTCCATAAATTGTCTCGAATACGAAGGCAACAGGGGGCTTCTCGTAAAGCCCCATACCGAACTTCCTGTCGGTCCAAAATGGTATTATGACAACATCACGGGCATGACTAATCAAATCGAGGACAATGTGAGAACAAATCCCCACTGCAACGGCTGCTCCAACATCAGGCGCTTTGAAGCCCAAAGCAAAGAGTATCCATGCACCTACCGCCAAAACAACTGTAGAGACGACTGAATGAGAAAACGGCATATAGTCAAGATGCACGTCATTAACTGATTCCACTCTGTTTTCGGTTGTTGTCTTTTCTACGCCAAGGAAGTTAAATATCACCCAGAGGCCCTCTATGAGCTGGACTGACACTAAAATCGCTGTGATCGATACGTCTGGAAATATCCTTTTGATAATCAAACCAGTGGCCGCATGATTTATAGCGAACATGTTCAGATTTCCTTTACAGGCCTCGTTAGCAAAGAAATCGTTACCAGCTCAATTGGCATTACGGCCCGAATTGAGCTGGCTGGCCGTTTGCATAAGCGGAGCCAGTGCCAGCAGCCGGCAAGGGTTGGCGCAGGTTCTCCACTCAACTCGGGCCGGTGGCGCCGCGCGGATTCTCCATAATGACTAAAGATAAATGGAGAGTTCTTTCTTATGTCGTCCTCGGTCCGGGTCAGGGGTTGATCCAACTGACTCGATTTATGAAATGTAATCGATTGGCAGTTTGTTTTCCTCGGCACCCAATAAAACATGCTCTTTGTACCTTTGGTAAAGTTTAAGAGAAGAATCTATTTGGGTGGCATAATAGGTTGTTGCTTCGATTTGATCCCCGTTCTCGAGAATGACCGTAAAGATCTTTTTTTCATATCCATAGCCCAGACCTTCTTTACGGTCTAGGGTTACTTTTTCTGATGCAGAAATGTCAAAAAGCACCCCAAAAACATAATGACCCGGATTTCCTGTATACTGGGCATCACTCTTGCCAGAACCATCTTTGCATTTTTATGAAAATGTATATGAAAATGTAATTGATGTTCAAGTAACTTCCCATTTGACACAAATTTATCCGAAGGAACTCTTTCAATAATCGCCGTGATGACATGCTTGAGCCATATGAGAAGTATTTGATTGTTGTCATAATAGTAACGCCAATTCTTCAATTAAGGAAGGCGCCTCGGTCTGCCCTTAAACTCTCGCCGCGCTCGTAGTGAATTCAAACAATTTTCTAAGGGTCTCCACGTCATCAATCGTCGCGTTGCGATCAGCGGGGTAAGCTATTATACGCTTTCCCCGTATCTGAATTTCGGGCCGGAAGGGGAGATCCTCAGCAAGAACGGCCAGTTGCTTCAAAACGCCGTCGTTCAACATTTTGCCTGCGGAGGATAAACCCGCTGCTCTGACAACCAGGTTGAGGGATCCAGCCTTCTGCTCTTTCACAACAGGGTCCTGAAGATACATCGTGCTTTTGTCGGCCCTTCCCTTGCAGAACTGAACCGCACACCGTTCAGCTATGCTCTCGGCACCAGTTACACCGGCAACGAACCATTCCCTCGCCCAACCTTCAGAAAAACGGATGCGATGCCGAAAAAGGATGGCATCCGATCCATTCATTTTTCCATGCACCACGTCCTTCGGAATGACCTTTCCGAGAGAGGGAGAGCTGAATCGCCCGATGCCATCAAAATCCTTTGCGAAACTCTGTGCTCTTCCATCGTCTTCTTCCCGGAATCGAAGACCATTCTTATCCGCGAAGCCTCTAAACACGCTGGTCTTCGCCTTTCGCTGCTTTCGGCCCGTTTGGACGATAGCATAGACAAAAAATCCGATGAAGAGAAGCAGCCCGAGGGGAATGAGCACGTCTTTCATAGGTCAAAAACTCCCAGCTTTGAACCTTTGCGCATTCGAAAGAGTTGAGATCCCTATTCGGCGTATGGCGATACGCATAAGAAATCCGAAGAAAAGCCCATAGACGCAGTAAACTCGCTAATGGCCGGCAATGCAAGTGCAGAGGGCCGGATAAGGCGCTCTGCGACGAGCATTATCGATGACAAAACCAGGGAAACCTAAAAGTGCGGTTTGGAAGAAAGAGGGCAGAACGGGGCCGAGCGTTAAGGGAAAATCGATTCGCAACATGATCCCTTCCCCTTGATCGACTTACA
>JARRJE010000382.1:0-2703 GCA_037379765.1 Deltaproteobacteria bacterium | reverse complement strand
ATAAACCACTTCTCCGCGATCAGTGATTTCGAGAATCCCTTCAGCGATATGAGCAAGAAGGCCTTCCAGATGGCGTTTGGAAGAAAGAAGTTCCTTGGTGACCTGCCGCTGGTAGACTCCGTCCAGGCCGATGATCTCTTGCTTCTTTTGTCGGAGCGATCCCGAATCGATTTGCTGGAGCACCTCATGGATATGGGAGGCCATGCTGACAAGAGGGCCTTTGGCAATGCAAGCGTCAGCGCCGAAGGTGGTGAAGTCGGTTTGCTCCTCGGAGGCCACCGCCGAAAGAATAATGAGATAGGTGCTCTGAAATTCCGGTTTGCTCCGGAGGATGCGGCAGAATTGGTCGCCACCGATGTTGGGCATGATCAGGTCGATGAAAATGATCTCGGGATGCACGTCTTCCAGCAGGTAAAGGGCCTTCAAGGCGTCTTCGGCGACGACGACGTCATGCCCCTGCTTTCCCAAGTGGTCGATCATGAATCGCGAGATGACAGGATGGTTGTCCACCACCATGATTTTTCTTTCAGAACTCGCCATATCCCCGTCGCCCGAGTGAGCTGAAATTGATTCGATTTTAAAAGGATTTACTTTTGCCAATCGAGGATTGATACAGTGAAACGAAGGATAGATCAATGAAAAACTTGAAGTTTGCGGTTACGGAAAAGAGACACAAAACCCGAAAGATTATGATTTATCCTAGACCACATCCATCTATGGCTACCAGAAAAGTTGCAGCAATCAGATGCATCCACTTCGGCCTTCCTTTCAAGGAGAAGGCATTCCCGATTTTCGCCCTCCACGGCATTGATTTACTGCGGCGCTCCAGGCGGATGCCCCTCAGTGGCTGCTCTTCATCATGCTCACCGCCGAAAGGCAGTCCAAAGCATTGAGGAGGCAAAGGCGGCGAAAGTCAATTGCTCGTTCTCAAGCCCTTCGTCAAAAAACTTCTTGCTTTGCGCCGAGCTTCAGAGAGTTCTCACCTCTACCCTTCGGAGGCAAGTTTGCCGACTCCGCACATCCTCCTTTGTCATACGGCATAACCGGCTTCGACGCCGTTGCACTTTATAATCAACTGATTATAATGCGCCCCATCGGTTGAGATTTATATTCGCCGGCCTCCACGGCCATGGCCCCGAACCATTTTCAAGCTTCAACTTTCGATCTTTCTCTCATCCGCGCCCATGGCCCATCGAAGCGAGCATATCAGACGACGGATTCTCCTGGCCTTTGGAGTCGTATCGTTTCTGGGGATGGCGACGGCCATTCTCTGTATCTTCTGGATGCAGACCCATCGGAGCCAGGTGGAGCTGCAACAGCAGCTGGCCGGTACCCAGCGGCTTCTGGACAGTCTGGTGCGGGAGGAAAGCAAGGTGCTCCTTTCCCAACTTCGGCTCCTTTCGGGAAATGAGCGGCTGCGGCACGCTTGGCTCGCCGGTGACCGGAAAAAGCTGCTCAACATCAGCAAGCCCTTATTTGCTGATCTAACAACACAATACCGAATCGACCACTTTTACTTCATCAAGCCGGATCGCACCTGTTTTCTGCGCGTGCACAAGCCTGATCGATACGGGGACCTCATTACTCGGTACTCCCTGAAGCAGGCCAGGCAGACCGGAACCTCCGCCCACGGCCTTGAACTGGGACCCCTAGGCACTTTTACCCTGCGTCAAGTTCTCCCTTGGCGGATTGACGGCAAGATTGCCGGTTACCTGGAGCTGGGAGAATCAATCGAGAACATCGCCCCAAAATTTCAGGAGATCATTGGGGTCGAGCTCCTTTTCGTCATCAACAAAGATCATCTTGACCGCGCCAGATGGGAAGAGGGCACGCGCATGCGTGGGAAATCCCCCGATTGGGGATACTTCCCGGACGTCGTGGTCGAAAACGAGACCATGGCCGCCATTCCGGCTGAGCTGGAAAGATTGATTCGGCTTCCTTATCGAGAACAGCGGAACCGCCCATTTGCCATTACCGGCGAGAACAACACCTGCTTTCAGGGAGGTTTTCTGCCTCTCGTGGATTCCCGAGGGAAGGAGCTTGGAGAAATCATCGTCCTGCACGATGTAACCGGAGAATTCTCGTCCTTATTCAGGTTGACCGGTTTTCTGATTGCGGTGCTTGTCCTGCTGAGCAGCGGCCTGTTTTGGTTTTTCTTCTTCTTCATGGGGCGGGTGGAAAGGGAGCTGCTTGCTGCACGGGATGACTTGGTCAAGGAGATCGAGGAGCGGCGGCAGGCCCAGCGAAAATTGACCGGTTACAAAGAGCAGTTGGAGGAAATCGTTGCTGATCGCACTCAAGAGTTGCAGGCCGTCAACGCCACCCTCCGGGAAGAGGTCGCCAGCAGAGAGCTGGCCGAGCGCCGGGCCCGGAAGGCTACGGAGGATTGGGAGCGAACCTTTAATGCCATCGGCGACATCATCACCCTTCAAGACGAGAATATGGGGATGGTGCGGGTGAACCGGGCTGCGGCCGAAGCCTTCGGGGTCGAGCCCAAGGATCTTGTCGGTCGACACTGCTACGAGATCTTCCGTGGGAAAGACCATCCTTGCGAGGCATGCCCCGAACCGCAGGCCCTGAGGCAGTTAAAAATGCACTCAGCCGAAATCGAGCACCCCAACCTGGGCAAAACTTTTTTGGTGACTGCTTCCCCTCTTGTTGACCAAGAGGGTCGGTTTGAGGGTGTGGTCCATACCGCTAAGG
>JARRJE010000381.1:1530-4245 GCA_037379765.1 Deltaproteobacteria bacterium | reverse complement strand
TCTTGTCATACAAGGTCGTGTCCATGGACACGGATCTAAAAGTGGAAATGCCATTGTCCTTCGCCAAGACTCGCCTCTTTTTGCCGACTATGCCGGCGACAAGCTCTATTTCGTCCACTCCTTCCGGGCCCTGCCAAGCGAGGAGAACCGCGACTGGGTGCTCACCACCACCACTTACGGCGGCGAGTTCACCAGCAGCGTCCAGAAGGGCAATGTGGTCGCTTGTCAGTTCCATCCCGAAAAAAGCGGAGCCGCCGGCCTCAAGATCTTCAAGAATTTTCTGGCCGCCGAGCACCTGGCTGCCGCGCCCATCGAGGTCGCCGGCAGCACCAAAACCCATCTGGCCAAACGGATTATCGCCTGTCTCGACGTGCGGACCAACGACCAGGGAGACTTGGTGGTCACCAAGGGAGACCAGTACGACGTGCGAGAACAGGGCGAGGTGCGAAACCTCGGCAAGCCGGTGGATCTCGCCCGCCGCTACTTCGAGGAGGGGGCCGATGAGATCACCTTTCTCAATATCACCGCTTTCCGGGACTTCCCCCTAAAGGATCAGCCCATGTTGGAGGTGCTGCGGCGAACCTCGGAAAACGTCTTCGTGCCGCTCACCATTGGCGGCGGCATCCGGGAGTACACCGACTCCGAGGAGAAATACCATTCGGCCCTCGACGTGGCCTCAGAGTACTTCCGCTCCGGCGCCGACAAGATCTCCATCGGCAGCGATGCCGTTGCCGTGGTGGAGGAATACCTCAAAACCGGGCAAAAGACCGGCAAAAGCTCCATCGAGCAAATCGCCTACGTCTATGGCAACCAGGCGGTGGTGATCTCCATCGATCCCCGTCGGGTGTACGTGGACTCGCCGGGGGCAACCAGGCACCCCACCATCAAGACCCGCTTCCCGGGGCGGAACGGAGAAGGATATTGCTGGTATCAATGCACGGTGAAAGGCGGCCGGGAAGGCCGCGACCTCGATGCCCTTACTCTGGCCAGGGTCTGCGAGGAGCTGGGTGCGGGTGAGATTCTGCTCAACTGCGTGGATCGGGACGGTACCAAGCAGGGCTTCGACCTCGAGCTTATCGAGATGATCTGCGGCGCGGTCTCCATCCCGGTGATCGCCTCAAGCGGCGCTGGCAGCGTCGAGCACTTCTCGGAGGTTTTCGCTAAGACCGATGCTGAGGCGGCGCTTGCCGCAGGCATCTTCCACCGCCGGGAGGTGCCAATCGAAGCGGTGAAGGCCCACCTGAAAGAGCAGGGGATCGAGACTCGGTGAGCCGCTGAGGCACTCCGGATAATGCAGCAGGGCGGTTGATCGGCCGCCCTTTCTGTCTGCTCCCTGGCCAAGGGGTTCTCCTGCCTCCCTTGACAGGCGCTCCCAAATGATTATTTTTGCTGCGACTCTTCTCGGCGCCTGGTCACGGTGCAACTGCGATTGTCCAAATAGTTGGCTATACGGGCGAAAGCGCTCCGGATGGGGTATTTGTGACTCTTTGCGCCGAGCTCATAATTCGATAGTCAGAAAGAGGTGAAAAATGGCCGAGAAAACTGCTGCTGCCCATACGGAGACCTTCGAATTTCAGGCCGAGGTCAAGAAGCTCCTCGACATCGTCATCCATTCCCTTTACACCGAACGGGAAATCTTCCTTAGGGAGCTGGTGTCGAACTCCGCCGACGCCCTTGAAAAATACCGCCACCAGAGCCTGCTCGAAGAAGAGACCTTCGACAGCCATCTGCCACTTGAGATCAACATCGAAGCGGATGAGGAAAAGAAGACCATCACCATCACCGACACCGGCATCGGCATGGACCGGGGCGAGCTGGAAGCGAATCTGGGCACCATTGCCCACTCCGGCTCCAAGACCTTCTTCACCCGTCTGGCTGAGGCGGAGAAGAAGGATCTGCATCTCATCGGTCAGTTCGGGGTGGGGTTCTACGCCGCCTTCATGGTGGCCAACAAGGTACGGGTCCAGTCCCGCTCCTATCGCTTGGACGAGCAAGGACACGAATGGGTATCGGATGGTGCCGGCACCTACTCCATTTCGCCTTGTCCCGGCACTCGCCGCGGTACCAAGATCATTCTCGAGTTGAAAGAGGACGCCGCCGAGTTTGCCAGTGAGGCCACCATCAAGCGGATCATCAAGCAGTACTCCAACTTCGTGTCCTTCCCGATCAAGGTGAAAGGGGAGACGGTCAACACCGTGCAGGCGGTGTGGGCCAAGCCCAAGAGCGATATCAAGGAGGAGGAGTACACCGACTTCTACAAGTTCATCTCCAATGCGGTGGAGGAGCCCCTTTTCCGGCTCCACTTCACCACCGATGCGCCGCTGGCTATCAAGGCCCTTCTCTTCGTGCCCAAGGAGAATTTCGAGGGCCTCGGCTTCGGCCGCATGGAGCCGGGGGTGAACCTATACTGCCAGAAGGTTCTCATCGAGCAGCACAGCGGCAACATCCTTCCCGAGTGGCTCCGGTTCACGCGCGGGGTGGTGGACAGCGAGGACCTGCCCCTCAACATCTCCCGCCAGGCCCTCCAGGACAATGCCCTGGTGGTCAAGCTCAACAAAGTGCTCACCAAGCGGTTTCTCAAGTTCCTCGAGGAGCAGGCCAAAAACGAGCCCGACAAGTACGCTTCTTTCTGGAAGGAGTTCGGTATGTTCCTGAAGGAAGGGGCGGTTTCCGATTTCGCCCACCGGCAGGAGATCGCCAAGCTTCTCCGCTTCG
>JARRJE010000381.1:0-1505 GCA_037379765.1 Deltaproteobacteria bacterium | reverse complement strand
GAGATCGCCAAGCTTCTCCGCTTCGAGTCCTCGAAGACCGAGCCGGGGCAGACCATATCGCTTGCCGACTACATCGAACGCATGCAAGAGGGGCAAAAGGACATTTACTACATCAACGGTCCCAGCCGGGAGGCGATCGAGGGGGGACCCTATGTCGAGGCCTTTAAAAAGCAGGAGCTGGAGATCATTTACACCTTAGAGCCCATCGACGACTTCGTCTTCAGCCACCTGGGCGAGTTCGACGGCAAGAAGTTGCTCTCTGCCGACCGGGGTGATCTGGAGCTCCCCGAAACCGGGGCGGAAAAGAAGCCTGCAGGCGAGAAGGCCGAGGATGAGGCCCTGGATAAGGGCGCCGCCGAGTCCCTCACCAAGTGGATGAAAGAGGTGCTGGGCGGCCGAGTGAAAGAGGTGCGCGAGTCCAAGAGGCTGGTGGACAGCCCGGCCATCGTCGTCAACCCCGACGGTTTTCTTACCAGCAGCATGGAGCGGGTGATGCGTGCCTCCGGCCAAGGGTTGCAAGAGTTCGGCACCAAGAACCTGGAGGTCAACCCCCGCCATCCGCTCATCAAGAATCTGGCCGCCCTCCGGGACAAGGACGAGCCTTTCGCCCGCACCGTGGTCGAGCTGAGAGCTGAAGGCTCAGGACCTAAAAGACCGCAGAGGATTTTTGTGGATTTCCTTTTATAAATCGAAGGATTGTCACGGACGTCTCTAGGAGCGTAAATCCATGCCGTCAAAGAAGATCGACCTCGATCAAACCATCGCCGAGGCCAGACGGGAGCGGGAGCGCCGGGAAAGGGGCTACCGGGAGAAGGCGCTCAAGATGTTCCCCCGGATTTGTGCCCGGTGCGGCCGGGAATTCAGCGGCAAGAAGCTGCGGGAGCTCACGGTCCATCACAAGGACCACAACCACGACAACAATCCGGAAGACGGCAGCAACTGGGAACTGCTGTGCATGTATTGCCATGAGAACGAGCATTCTCGGGATGCCGTGGCCGATGCCTACGGCGAGATGAAGCCGGGCGGGGAGAGAGAGCCGCTGCCGTCGCACTCGCCGTTTGCCGGCTTGCAGGATCTGTTGAAGGGCAGGAAATAGCTTGAAGGCAGAGCCGGTGTGGAACTCACCGGCCTTGCATGTCAGCGCGCCAATTCCTTCCTGCTTTCAACCCACCCAATTGCGGCAGCAAGCCTGCATCCGGATCGGCTTGTCAGGCCCACTCCTAATAGTCTTTACTTTTTTATACCCGGCTTCCCATAGCTTGTACGCAAGCCTGCTTTCGCGAGATTACGAACCACAGAACCAAAGGCAGATCCGACCTTTATTTCTCGCTAACTCCAGTAATATAGCTTTCCCGCCATTTTTCTCCGTCTCCGAGGCAAACCTGTACACTGATTGGTTTGCCGCACGGTCCCATTGCAATCTTTATTTCTCTCTCACCTCTCACTAAGGTAAAATAAAAATCCATCGTTCCTCCGAAACATTCCGGGGGCTGGGACAGCTCGTC
>JARRJE010000380.1:0-3384 GCA_037379765.1 Deltaproteobacteria bacterium | reverse complement strand
TCCAGGGCGACCCCGAGGTTGTTGTAAGGTCTGGCTTTCTTCGGGGATTTCGCGACCACGTCCTGCCACAGCCGGATGGCGTTTCCCCAGACATGATTACGCTGGTGGGTTGCGAAGCCGAGCCCGAGCACCAGCGAGGCCGCAATCAGGACAGCCAGCTTACGGCTGGCCGGGCTGGCGAATTTTCTCGCCAGCAGGCAAAAAACCGTGGCAAAGGCAGCAGCCGCACCGATACTGGGGAGGTACAGTCGGTGCTCTACGATCACATCAAGGATGGGGATAATGCTCGACTCCACGCTCAATGTGAGGAAAAACCAGAAAATACCGAAGGCGATGAGGCGGACCGCCGGATTAACGGGCTTATGCTGGGCCTGAGGAGTATGGCGTGAGGCAAAGAACAGATAAACGCCCAAGAAAAAAAGGGCTGTCAACAGGAGACAAGAAAGGAAGACCGGCGGAGTGAAAAAGGTATGGTAGACCGGATAGTCATAGTCGAGGTTCTGATTGATCGGCAGGGCCAGGAGACGCAAGTAAGTAACCAGCACCCGAAATTGGGTGAACAGGTAATCCAGCCGGGAGACACCGGTCCCCACCCGTAATTGCTCGCCGGAATCAGAAATGAACTGGCCTGCCCCTCCGGCGGAGTGGATGATGGTCAGCGGCACGATGGGCAGAGTGGCCAGGATCGGCAGCAGGAAGAGCAGTCGTCGCTTCCATGGGCCCCGGAAGAAACACCCTTCATAGAGCACGATCGCCAAAGGCAGGGTAAAAGAGATCTCCTTGGTCTTCATGGCCAAGACGGCCGAGAGGACCGATCCGGCAAGCAGCAGGACCGGCGCCGTGCGGTTCCTCGCCACTCCAGCTTCTTGCCCGCTGCCGCCTGCCTCTTGCCGCTTGTCGTTTGCCTTTTGCCTATTATCTGATTCTTCTCGCCCCTTGAAGCTCGACCCTTGAAGCTCGAAGCTCAACCTCGCCTGGACATATAGCACGACAGAGAGCAGATAAAACATGGTCGCCAGCGAGGTCAGCCGCTGCACGATATAAGTGACTGCCTGAGTCTGGACAGGATGGATGACAAAGAGCAGCACGGCAAATAGGGGAATGAAGAAGGAAGGAGCAAGAAACGCGGAGTGGCGGGAACCTTGGGCCTTGGGCCTTGAATCTCGCTCCTCACCAAGAAAATACGGCGTTCGGAAGGTCAGACGCAGCAGCGCGAAGACCAGAAGGGCCGTCACCAGGTGGATGAGCAGGTTAACCACGTGATAGCCGGTGACGCTGAGCCCCCCGAAATGGTAATTGAGGGCGAAGGTCAGAAAGGCAAGATACCGATTCGGCAGGAATTCGTAGCCGCTGCTGTTGGCATAAAAATTTTCCAAGTTCTTGATCACGGGATTTCGGACGATCGATGTATTGTCATCCAGGACAAAAGGAACATGGAACGTGTTGACATAAACCAGGATCCCTGCCAACAGAACCAGAAAGAGCGCTGGGAACGACCGTTTACAGAGAAGATTCAGGTTCAAGATCGTTGACTCCTCTCCTAAATTAACGTAAGACAACAGACCTAGGGATGATCGTATCCGATAGGTCCGCTCGCGAATTTCAAACTAACCCCAAGCAACAAAGATTTCCATGGCAAAAGCAAAGAATACAGTCTGGCGTTTTTTCGCCTCGGTTCAGCTCGCCCTGACAATCCTGATCATCCTAGCCGGATCCTCAATCATCGGCACCCTGATTCAGCAAGGACAGGCATCTTCTTTTTATATCAAAAAATACGGCCCGAACCTGGCCCGGTTTTTCTGGATGCTGGACTTCACGGACATGTACCACTCCTGGTGGTTTATCGCTTTGCTCACCCTGTTTGCCATTAACCTGGTGGTCTGCAGCATAGAGCGGCTGCCCGGCGCCTGGCGTCTGGTGGTCATGGATAACTTGGCCCTCGACCCTGAACGGCTGGAGAAGATGCGATTCACCCACCGGGCTGAGATCAATTTGACCAGTGGAGCCGCCGGTGAGCAAATGAGCCGACTCTTAAACCGTGCCGGTTGGGGGAATCCCGACCGGCGCGACCGGGAAAACGGCTCCATTCTTCTCTTTGCCCAGAAGGGAGTCTGGACGAGATTCGGCGTATACCTTGTCCACCTGAGCATCTTGATCATTCTTGCCGGCGCCATCATCGGGACATTTTTCGGCTTTAAAGCTTACGTCTTCCTGCCAGAAGGAAGGACCACCCAAAACGTTTTTCTGCAGGAGAGCAAAAAACAAATTCCCCTTGGCTTCGAACTGCATTGCGACCGATTCGCAAAGGTCTTTTATCCAAATGGCATGATCAAAAAGTACCGCACCGACCTGACCGTCTTTGACCCGAAACGGGATAATCCATACCACAAATCGATCATCGTCAACGACCCGCTCACCTATCGGGGGATTACCTTTTACCTCGCCGACTCTTATCCTCTCAATGAATTCATGATGGTGCTCCGCAACCGGACCACCGGCATGGAACAAGCCTTCCGTGTCCCGCTGGACAAAAATGTCTCTTGGCAGGGGGCCAATATCTCCTTCCGGATCGAGGAATGCAGACGTGCCTGCCATCAGTTTCTTCCTTTCTCACCAGCGGATATGGGCATACCTGACTCCAAGGGAGGACCAGGGAATGCGGATTCTGATCAGCGGCATCAGCAACAAGAACAAACCCGCTTTCAACAGACGATTCCAGGAACTGATTGATCTCCTGAAGCAGGATGTTGAGCTTTCAAGCTGATGAACTTGAGCTGCTTCGGCTGCGGAAGCGGCCAGGGCAACATTCTGCCGAGATGAAATGGCCGCTACCTCCTGGTTCTCCAAAGAGACGAATCACGCGATCGATCTCTTGCTGGATTTCCTCGACCCCTAGACTGTGGACCGAGGCGCAGCGGTTTCGTTGACCGAAGCCGCCAGATCCACAAAGGTATCGTTCCGTGAAGCACAGACTCTGGCCAGCACACCGAAAGCGGCAGAAAAGGAAAGGGAAAAAGGGTTAGAATCACTCCGGCCGGATCACGTATACAGAAAATTCCTTCTCACCGGAGCCTTTTTTCTCAACAAGGACGGGAAACACCTACGATAAGATTCACAGGATATCCTTCACTCAGGAAAACCTTCGAGAATCAGAGCAATTTCTTTACGGGTTCGATATTCCGGGGATCTCCCTCGCTTTGTGTTCTCTATGACTCCGGTGAGCCCATCCGAAACGCACGCACGCGTCCTTAAAATCCACCTTGAGAGCAGCTCTTTCGAACATTCCAACCGAGGAAGAGATGGCGGACAGCGGATGACCGTCTTTGAAGCGTTCTCATGTTCTGGATGAAATACAAGGAGCCCTTTTTCTCATCAACAGACTAA
>JARRJE010000379.1:0-2732 GCA_037379765.1 Deltaproteobacteria bacterium | reverse complement strand
TGCCCTCTGGCGGCCCTCTCCGCTCATCCGGGCCTCTGCCTTGGAGCGCGTCCTGGGCACCAAGGCAAAAATCTACTTCAAATACGAAGGGGTCTCCCCGGTAGGCAGCCACAAGCCCAATACTGCCGTAGCCCAGGCCTACTACAACAAGCAGGCCGGCATCAGCCGGATCGCCACAGAGACCGGCGCCGGCCAGTGGGGGAGCGCCATGTCCTTTGCCACCCAGAAGCTGGGGATGCAGTGCAAGGTCTACATGGTCCGGGTCTCCTTCGATCAGAAACCTTACCGCAAGGCCATGATGCACACTTACGGGGCCGAGATCGTGGCCAGTCCCAGTCAGGACACCGAATACGGCCGTTCGGTGCTCGCCAAGGATCCGAACACCACGGGATCCCTTGGGATAGCCATCAGCGAAGCCATCGAAGACGCGGTCACCCACGACAACACCAACTACGCCCTAGGTTCGGTGCTCAACCATGTGCTGCTGCACCAGACCGTGGTCGGCCTCGAAGCGAAAAAACAGCTCGCCATGGCCGGAGATTATCCAGACGTGGTCATCGGCTGCTGCGGCGGCGGCTCCAATTTCGCGGGGCTTGCCACGCCCTTCCTGCGCGACAGGCTGGAAGGAAAAAAGATCCGTTTCCTAGGGGTCGAGCCGGCCTCCTGTCCCACGCTCACCAAGGGACAATTGACCTACGATTTTGGCGACACCGCCGGTATGACGCCCCTGATGCCCATGCACACCCTGGGCCATGATTTCATCCCACCCGGCATTCACGCCGGCGGTTTGCGCTATCATGGCATGGCGCCCATTATCAGCGCCCTCACCCGGGAAAAGATCATCGAGCCCATTGCCGTGCACCAGCTCGAGTGCTTCCAAGCCGGTATTCTCTTCGCGAAGAGCGAGGGGATCATCCCGGCGCCGGAGTCCACCCATGCCATTCTCGGCGCCGTCATGGAGGCGACCCGTGACAAGAACGCTCCCATAACCATTCTCTTCAACCTTTCCGGTCATGGTCATCTGGATCTGGCTTCTTACGAGCAGTACTTTGCGGGAGAGCTCGAGAATTACGAATACCCGGCCGAGACTATTGCCGAATCGCTGAAGCATTTGCCCAAGCTGTGAGAAGCTCGATCCCAAGGGATCACAGGCACCGCATCTTCGCGCGATCGCTCCCGCCCGCATAGCGGGCTATAGCGGGCAGTCGCGCTTGTGCAAATCTACGGCACCTGTGATCCCTTTCATTTGGCCTGTACTGAATGCTGCGGAATTGAAAACAAAGAAAAAGGGGGCAATTTATTTTCCGTCAGGAAATAAATCTGCCCCCTTTTGTGTTGTGCAGGCCGCAGCCGGATGCATTCGCCGTTGCGGTAGACCTCTCGCACCCGATTGAAGCCCTTCGATAGGCCCTTCCTCATCCAGCACTCCGAAGCTCCTCCGTTCCTCCGAGTCGACCACCAGCTCGCGACGCGGAAAGACACCCTGACGATCTTCCCGGCCACCTGGTCGTAATAGCCGATTTCAACCCCCCGACCGAATCCTTATTCCGAGCGGATGCGGCTTTAGAGTTTCCTGATTGGCAGCACTACCGGCCTCGATCACGCGGGTCTATCTCCTTCCAAGGCGATCCAGGCTTTGGTCGTTTCATAGGTCCCGCAGGGAAGGGCGAATGCTTCATTTCGAAACCTCTGGTGTCCGGTCAGTTCCAGCTTGGTGCAATCTTTGCAAACATCCTCTCAAGTATAAAGATCTTTCCGGTTCCGTTGGGAAAACCCATCTGGCGGTTCGTCCAAAATACCTTGGAATGTTGGCACTTTCCTTTATCTGGAACAGCCATAGCCCGAGGGATGGAACATCCGGGCGGATGACAAATTATTACTTAAATAGGGCAAAACATTTTCCACCGATCTTTTCATGGAAAACAAGAGAAACAGGGAGGAGAAATGAAAAGAAGTGCACAGGTGTTTTTGTTTGCTGCGCTGATCGCGATTTTCGGGTACCAGGTTCGATCGGTAGATGCATACCAGACCTACTCCAACAATGGAGCGGGAAACTGCGCTGACTGCCACGGGGATTTTGACAGCGGCCCGTACCCCTCCCTGGCGGACGGCCAGAGCTGGGGAACCGACCTCATGAGCATGCACGAAACCTTCATTAGTAGTTGCACCATCTGCCATAGTTCGGGCGGCAGGTCTCCCGTCTATCTCGACAGCTCGGCCGGCGGCTCCGGTCTCGACCCCATCGGTTGCATGGGGTGCCACGGCCGGGCGGAAGATGACGGGCACGACGGTTCCTATG
This sequence comes from Deltaproteobacteria bacterium, assembly GCA_037379765.1. Classification (GTDB taxonomy): domain Bacteria; phylum Desulfobacterota; class Desulfobulbia; order Desulfobulbales; family UBA5123; genus JAJYKH01. The sequence goes on along the minus strand of JARRJE010000379.1, from coordinate 433 downwards.
GTGGCTATGGGGCAGGACTTCGTCAGCACCACACAACCGCGGGCGTGAACTGCGGATGTCACCCTGACGCAAACCCGGCAAACTATACCCCCGTAGGGGAGGACGTGCTGCCTCCCTACTATGCGAACCCAGGTACCTATCAGAATATGCCCACCGATCCATGCACCCTGGATGGGAACGAAAATTTCGTCGGGTCTGTCCACGGTCTCGACAACGATGGCGATAGTAATTACGACGGCCTGGATTCAGACTGCACCACCGCGTCGCTACCCGACATCGCGGTGACCGACTCCGTGGCCCCCGCGGACGACCTCCAGGTTCCATTCGGCAACGTCACGGTGGGAAGTTCCGCGGACCAGACGGTGACCGTAACGAACGTGGGGACCGGCGACGCGGTGGTGCAGTCTGAATCCAGGCCGTCGTAATTACTATC
>JARRJE010000378.1:0-4346 GCA_037379765.1 Deltaproteobacteria bacterium | reverse complement strand
AAGATCAGAACCAAACGGATTTCTGGCTATCTGTCCGGGGTTTACCGCAATGACCTGCAGGATCTGTGGGGGGTGAAGGGCCGGTTCGCTTATCTGTTCAACCATATGTTCGAGGCCGGTGTCGGGGCTGAAGTCGACGTGCTCGACCGCTATGTCAACTATTTCACCCTCGAAGCAAGCGATGAGACCACCTGCAGTCGGATCTGGCTTTACGGGACCGTCAATCTGACTTCCAAAACGAATATCCAGGCCAAGGTGGAGCGCATCGAAAGTGATCTTTGGGATTATTACTACCAGGGTCGCGTCAAGTTGAACATCCTCTTCTAATGTGAAGGAGATCGATATGATACGCAAAGCATTCTTCACCATTCTGTTGATGATGGCGACCGCCTCTCCGGCCTGGGCGGACACCTTCAATCACCGGGACCATCTGCAGGAGTATATCCCCGGGGAGCCGTGCGACACCTGCCACAAGCCGGAGGCACCGACCATTGTTCCCGATAAGTCCGTCTGCCTCCAGTGTCACGAGCAGGACTTTATCAAGGAAGTGAAACTGCCGGCCACCAGGACCCACGGCCCGGTTTGGCCCCTGAACCATCGGGAAGAAGCGAAAGAAAAGGCCATCGACTGCGCAGCCTGCCACCAGCAGCAGTTCTGCCTCGAATGCCATATTGAAGGTTATGCCGACGAGATGGGGCAATTCGGCAACAAAATGATCAACGTCCACATGGGCGACTACTTCGTCACCCATCCCATCCCGGCCCGCACCAACCCCCAGCTCTGCTCGACCTGCCACGAGAACGCCTTCTGCGTTGACTGCCACGAGCAATTCCGGCGCGATCAGCTGGCGGGCGTCTCCCATCGGCGCAGTTGGAGCGACCTTAAAGTGGGAACGGTGCCTCATTCGCAGTTCAGCACCAGCCAGTGCCAATCCTGCCATCCGAATTCGGTGCTGCCGGCCCACGATTGGGAAATCGGCCATGCCCGGGAGGCGCGCAAGAACCTGGTCACCTGTCAGGCCTGCCATCCGGAGGGTGATGTCTGCCTCAAATGTCACAGTGCCCGCAGCGGGTTGATGGTCAATCCTCACCCGGCGGACTGGGGCGACATCAAAGACAGACTGAATGGTGCGAGCAACGGCAGGACCTGCCGGAAATGCCACTAAAAATGTGCTCAAGGTAGAATTATAGTGGGAGGAGGAAACCCCATGTGCAAAAAATATCGGTGGTTGATCGCAGCATCACTGACCGCGCTGGCCCTTTCTGGATGCGGCAGCGGCGACGACCAGACGACCGTCGCCACGGGCGCGGTCAACACCGGCAATTCCGTCGTCTACACCATGGACAGCAAGGAGGTTGCTGTCGGCGCGGACTCCGCTGCCCTGGCCGGGGCCTGCCAGGGGACCAGCATAGTCGGCGCCGACACGTGCGTTGCCTGCCACAGCGATCCGCAACTGTGTCAGGGTAAGGATGTGGCCAACACCTATCTTGCCAGCAAACACGTCATCCACGACACCGTCATTGATCAGCAAACGGCGCAGACCAAAGGGTGCAACGTCTGTCATGATCCCATCGCAGTCCATTGCCGGACCCCACTCCGGATTACCAGCTGTGCGGCGAGTGCCACGGCGCTCTCCCAGACCTTGCCGGTGCGCAGCACTCGGTGAATCTCTTTGCCAAATATCAGGCCGGCAAGCATTACCGAAGCGCAGTCCGCAACAGCAGCGTTTGCATGCGCTGCCACTCCGACGAGGGGTTTAGGACTTATATTGGGGAAACCAGTGACCTTGACTATCTGGATCTTGTTGATGCCATGGCCGATAAGCCCGACGTGGGCACGGCCCCCATTCAGTGCCGCACTTGTCATGACCCCCATTCGGGGCAACCGCTGGTAGCAGCCACTGTGGTGGACAAGGACAGCAATGGCCACTCCCTTACCGACGCCAATGGCAACCGGATAAGCGTGCAGGTCTTCTCCAGCCAATTCAATCTCTGCACCAGTTGTCACCAAGCCTTCCTCAATTATTCGTACAATTCGGCAACAGACCTTTTTGCTTATGAGTTGGATGGCAGCCGGCCTCCCTACTTTCATGTCTTCACGATCGCGCCTTCCTACGATGACCCGACAATAAATCGTTCACTCACCATCTGGGATACCCACTTCAAGTATATCGATCCCAGTGATGGCCTCACGGTGCTGATCAATGGCTACGGGATCAATGCGGCCGCGGAAGATGCTTGCACCAGGTGTCACGACCCGCACGCCACCACTACCGATATAAATCCACAGTAGTTTTGGCTGCCCGTCACTTCGCGGCGTAACAGCATTGTCCTGTCTTTCGACGGGTCCTCACTCTCATACCGTGAATGAAGCACCTTGAAGCCGGCCATCCTCCCGCAGACCAACCATTTCGCTCAGGATCAATCGTTTCATGACCGCCGGCTCGGCGATCGCCCCTTTAATTATACGATTTTTTGATACTGACCAGACTCGGGCAAGATGCCTTCATGAGCGCGGAGCTCCGCGCAAAAACCGGTGGCGCCTGCCCGCGCCGTGGGTCGTCACCGGCCGTGACCGATCGGCAACAACCAAAACTTTTCCGAACCTGAGCCCCCCAGAGATCTTTCAGAAAAATCCATCTGTTCAGCCTTTGCTCACAAAAAAATTGAAATGCTGCTTCATCCCAGACGGACCGGCCCCTCAAGTCGGGGCAAACACATTTTCACCCGATGGCCGGCGCCCCATGCTCGTCGGTCGTACTGGTCAGATCCCGGCCCTGTTCATCCCGGGTTTTGACCAGGCCATTGACTTTTCCCTCCGCCAAATCCTTAAAAGCTACGATTAAAAATAGGTCATTGATCGGTTCTGCCAGACGTGGGTTCCCCCTGCCGGTAAACCGTCCGAGATAAAAGTTTGCCGTCTCGGTCCCAGGTGATTTCCAGACCGTCTCGGACGCCACGTTCATAGTCGGTCAATCGCATGAGCCGACCGTTGTCGTAAAATTCTATTTCGATACCGTCGCGAATAAAACTTCCTTTGGCATTGTTGTACCCTTGTACCAGCAGGCGGGGGGCCGTGGAAGGATAGTTTTCCATTAAAATTTTGGGAGGTTGCGATCTCAGCTCCTGTCCTTCAAGTGACGGCCTGATCAGGTTGAATCTTTTGCGGGCGTCGCTGTTGTTCGGATTCAGGCGCAAGGCCTCCATCAAACTGGGATAGGCGATTCTCGGCCGCCCCCGCTCGGCCATGTCTATGCCGAAAAGGGCATGGCCGCCGTCATAGTAGGGCATCAGCCGGGTGACCAGCAACAGGTTCGCCGCTGCTTTCTCAAAATTTCGGTAGTAATGCCCAAGCATGATCTGACCCAGTTTGAGGCGGAGCTCAATCGAGTCCGGCGCTTTATCAATGTACGAATAGAGCAGCTTCACCGCCCGTTTCGGGTTGCCGTCACGAAGATAGACGGTGGCGATGGTGCTGACCGCGTTGATGGCCACATCCTTGTAATCACTGCCGGCGATATCCAGAGCCTGCCTGGCGAGACGATTTGCATCATCCCTCTTCTCGGCCCACAAGAGGACCCGGGCGAGATTGGCCAGGGCCCGGCCATGCGCTTCCCGGTCGATTCCGCCTTCGATTTTCGCCGCCACCGCCGCAATCTTCTCGCGACCCCAGCCAGGGCCGGGGTGCACCATGCCATTGCTCGCCATGGCCTCGAGCAGGGCAACGGCCAGAACCCTGTTGCCTTCAATGGTCGGGTGCACATGATCGAGAAAATACTCCTTGCCGGGAATGGGCTGCCCCTGCTCTTTCTGCATGCGATGTGCGAGGAGTTTGACAAAATCGACCACGGGTACCCCCTGTCCCCTGGCAACCTCGAGAACAATCGTCCGCATCGGCGTCAGGGCGCGCAATGGACAGACATCCTCGTCACGGGCCAGACGAAAGGCTTTCAGCGCCTCACCGGAACGGCCCAGGCCCAACAGGGCCTGGCCACGGCGGTACCGGTATTCGGCAAAACGCGGGTCCAGCGCCACTGCCTCGTCCATGAATCTCAGGACTTGCCGCCATTGCTTTTGCCAGCCCATCACGGTGCTCATGGCTGCCAGTTTTTGAACGCGCTGCAGATTCGCCGCGCTGATGCCGTCTGTATGCTGGCTTTTAAAGGGGGTACAATCCTTGAGGTTGGAGGCCGGGGTGACAAAGATGACTCGCGCCCCCACCGAACGGGCCAGGGTCACCATGCGCTCAAGGCTGACCCGGTAATGGTTGAGGATATTTTCTTTAAGAGGGTCGTCGCGGTGGTATCGATCCAGCCCCGCGGACTGGTCGAGAATGGTGTCCACCTC
>JARRJE010000377.1:0-2779 GCA_037379765.1 Deltaproteobacteria bacterium | reverse complement strand
GCCGGCCGGGGGGTAAAAGAAAACCGGGTCGTAGCCGAATCCCCGGCCGCCTTGCGGCTCCTTGGTGATCTCTCCTTCGCAACGCCCTTCATAGGTCTGAGCCGGGCCGCTGGGCACGGCTATGGAGATCACGCAGACGAAGGCGGCCTTGCGGTTGGTCTTGCCGTCCATGTCCCGAAGCAGCTTCTCGATATTGTCCCGGTCTGAGGCATTTTCCCCGGCAAAACGTGCAGAGCGCACCCCGGGGGCGCCGCTTAATGCCTCCACCTCCAAGCCGGAATCATCGGCGATGGCCGGAAGCCCCAAGACCTTAGCGGTGAAATGGGCTTTCTTGTAAGCATTGTCATCGAATGTTTCGCCATCCTCCACCGGTTCCGGAATGGGGCCGAAGTCGTTGAGGCTCTTCAACTCGATGTCGGCATTTTCGAGGATTTTCCTGAATTCGCGGATTTTGCCCTGGTTGCGAGTGGCGAGGACGAGGATCGGTTTCATAAAAGGGTTCTCCTGAGTGACTCGCAAAAGTTGAAAACCTTTTGCAAGGGTTTTCTGTTCGAAGGGTTAAGTTTTAAGTAATTCCTGCTTATTAGGATTGTTTCTCGAAACCATTAAGATAGAACACGGAGCGCAGATTTCGCCCTTTTTGCGATTCCGACAAATGTTCAGAGATCCGGAAATTAATAAACCGCCTGCGGAAGCGCGTCAAGGAGAGGGATGCTGTTCAGCGTCCTTCGCCAGAAAAATCCCCCTGCGGGAAGAAACCCGAGGGGGTTTTTTTATCTCTCTGAAAACAAAAAGCCGAACACTGAATACGGGTGCTTCCGGGATTTTGTAATTTATCCTACTTCAGCGCATCGTAAACCTTGCCCACCAAATCTGGTCCCGGAGTAAGGGTCTTTTCTCCCTCTTCCCATTTGGCGGGGCAGGCCTCGTTGGGATGCTGGCGGACGTAGGCGGCCGCCTTGAGCTTGCGGAGGAGCTCCTTGGCGTTGCGGCCGACATTGTAATAATTGACCTCGGAGCCAACCAGCACCCCGTCGGGATCGATGATGAAGGTGCCGCGGAGGGCAAGTCCGGTTTCTTCGTCGTAAACGCCGAACAGGCGGGAAACTCGGCCGGTGGGGTCAGCGGCCATGGTGAAGCCGGCGTTCTCAAGAAATTTTTCTTCCCGGCGCCAGGCAAGGTGGACGAATTGGGTATCGGTGCTCACCGTCACCACCTCGGCGCCGGCCTGCTTGAAATTTTCATACTGTCCGGCCAAGTCCGCCATCTCGGTGGAGCAGACGAAGGTAAAATCGGCTGGATAGAAAAAAAGAATGGTCCATTTGCCTTCCTTCTTGAGTTGATCCAGTGAGACCATGCCGAAATCGAATTCGGTGGGTTCGTAGGTTTCCATCTTGAAATCAGGGACTTTCTGGCCGACTTGCAGGCTGTAACAAACGGGTTCGGTCATTTTTTCCATAGGGCTCTCCTGTTTTTGGGTGTGATTCATCTCGGATTAGTTCAATCAGATTTGGTATTAGTTATCATTATTGAAAGAAGATTACAAATGGTTTTTAGAAACTGCCAAAGGGGAAAGGCGTTTTTGGCCTCCTCGATTGTCTTGCCCCAATCCTCGCCCGCAACTATCTGTTTTTACTTGGTCAACCACGCGACCGGCCTTGACAGGACTAACCATTACCACTTAAATGGGAGGATGACGGCAGAGCGCAATATTATTCTCACCGGTTACCGGGCCACTGGCAAGAGCGCCGTGGGCCGGTTGCTTGCCCAACGGCTCGGACGCACCTTCCTGGATACGGACCGGCTCATCGAAGAACGCCAGGGGTGTACCATCAAAGAGCTGGTGGCTGCCCACGGCTGGCCGTACTTCCGGGAGGTGGAAAACAAGCTGCTCGATGAGCTCGCTGGCGGTACCGGCTTAGTCATCGCTACCGGCGGCGGCGCCATTCTCCATCGGCAGGCTTGGGCTGCCCTCAGGGCAAGCGGGCTGGTGGTTTGGCTCACTGCCGATCGAGAAACCATTTGCCGTCGCCTGGAGGCCGATGGCGTCACTGAGGTGCAACGGCCATCGCTCACCGGCCAAGGCATAGATAAGGAAGTGGCCGGGGTGCTGGCCGAGCGGGAGCCCCTTTATCGCGAGGGCTCCGACCTGGCCATCGACACCGCCTGCCGCTCGCCCGAAGAGGTCGCTCGGGAGATCGAGGGTGCTTTGGGCGGTCCCTGAATGGTGATGCCGCAATAGCGCGGATGCATCTGTTTTCCGTGTTCTGTTTTCTGTGTTCAGTAAAGAAAAAATTGTTTATAGGGCCAACGGCTTTGCGAGAGTATATTTTCTCTGCGGTCCCTGTTTGATCGGTTTTTACTGAAAACCTGAACCCGTGACGGCTCCGTGCAGGATTCACTCTAACTGCTTGTTGGTTGGGCATAATTAAAGTTTTCAACCATTGAGCTTCGGTTCACCCCGCCGCCCTGCGGGGCGCCCGATAAGGGCGCAACTGCTGTGTTGGCAACTCGTTGATATACCAAAGTATAATCAACATCGTTGCCGCCTTGCATCTGCACCCTTCTCGAACGCTCACGGATTCAGGCGAAAACTGATAGCTGACAGCTGATAGCTCATTTAAGGAATAACAAGATGGCAGGCAATACCTTTGGCAAAGTATTTCGGGTAACCACTTGGGGCGAATCCCATGGACCAGCGATCGGGGCCGTTATCGACGGCTGTCCGCCCGGGCTGGCATTGACCGCCTCGGAGATCCAGCAGGAGCTCGAGCGCCGG
>JARRJE010000376.1:0-3960 GCA_037379765.1 Deltaproteobacteria bacterium | reverse complement strand
AAGTCGGCATGTTCCATAAACACTTGCACCATGTGCTGAACTGTCTTGAAGGCTGGTTAAGACGGTTTTGTCCAATAAGGATAATACAAACTTGGAGGTGTCTCGATGAGGAAAGCCATTGACATAACAATCGCCGGGCTATTCCTGGTGATCGGGCTTTTGGCGAGTGCGGGGGCAGTACAAGCCTCCACTCAAGGAGAACAAATCTTTAATGAGCATTGCGCCATGTGCCACGGCAAAGATGGAAAGGGCAACGGTCCGGCAAGCTCAGCCTACCATCCCCCGCCGAAAGATTTCCACCGTCCCGATTTCTGGCAGGGCAAGGTAAGGGAAAAAATCACCAATACCATCAAGCATGGTCACAAACGGATGCCCCCCATTAGCCTGAGCTCCTCACAGATCGAAGCAGTGATCAACTACATGGAACAGACCTTTAAGCCAAAGAGCTAGGTAGCTGCCATTCATCACCCATAGCACTTCATTGACCTCCGACAGGGAAGGGAGAAAAAAAGAAGGAGGAGGTGGCATGCCCTCACAAAGGTCTTTATTCAGGGGCTTGGTGTTCCTGGTGGCGGGGGCGGGTCTCCTGGGCTTTGCGACCAGGGCCCGGGCGGTACCCAGTTTCGCCCGTCAGACCGGGTTGCCCTGTATGACGTGCCATACCATCTGGCCAGAGTTGAAGCCCTTTGGCCGGCACTTTAAGCTCAAGGGCTATACCATGAGCGCAAGCGGCGAAAAATATCAGTTTCCTCCTCCCTTGGCAGGGTTGGCGCAATTTTCCTTTACGCATACGGATAAGGGATTTCCTCCCGGCGAGGCCCCCGATGATTTCCAGGACAATGATAATTTTGGAGATCCGCAGGCGCTCAGTATTTACTATGCCGGCAAGATTTACGGCAAGCTGGGGGCCTTCGCTCAGGGGACCTACGATGGCTATGAGAAAAAATTTCTCCTGGACAATACCGATATCCGGCTGGCCAACACCGGCGAAATATGGAGCAAACCCATAATTTACGGTTTGTCCATCAACAACAACCCCTCGGTGCAGGATGTCTATAACAGCACCCCGGCCTTCGGGTACCCGTATGCCACCTCGGGCATCGCGCCAACCCCGGCGGCGGCCCCCCTGTTAGACGGTACCCTGGCCCAGCAAGTGGGAGGCATCGGTTTTTATGGGTCGATATCGACGTGAGCGGGGTGGCTCCTTATTGGCGCGCGTATCTGCAGCACCAATGGGGTAATAATTCTTTCGAGATCGGTCATTACGGTATGGTGACCCGTGTCTTTCCTGATAGCGAAAGCCGGGGCGACACTGATCAGTTCGTCGATATCGGGTTCGATCTGCAGTATCAATACATTTCCCGGCCGCACCTCTTCTCCCTTGACAGCACCTGGATCCACGAGATCCAGAATTGGGATGCCAGTTTTGCCCTGGGCAACACCGCCCGCCCGCAGGATAACCTGGATACCTTCAAGGTGAACGCCAATTACGCCTATTGGAGCCAGTACGGCACATTTGGCGGAAATCTGGCGTATTTCAACACATACGGTGACCAGGACAGCAGGTTGTATGTTCCGGATCCGGTCAACGGCAGCCGCAGCGGCCGGCCGAAAAGCAATGGGTTCATTCTCCAGGCCTCATACCTGCCGCCGGTCTGGAACCGACGGACCAAAATCGCGGTGCAATATACCATCTATACCGATTTCAACGGGGCCGGCACCAACTATGACGGCTTTGGCCGGAACGCGTCCGACAACAACACGCTCTACATATTGGTCTGGCAGATGTTTTAAGCACCTTCCAAGCCTGTCTCAAAACTCTCATAAGTTGCCAGCCATAAATGATGTAGAGAGAAATTTCAAATCCTCCCCTTTCATGAAGGGAAAAATCCTATGAAATTCACCCCATTCTATCATGCTCTGGCCGACATCGGCTTCACCGACCCGGTCCATCCCGCCATAGTCCACATGCCTATCGGCCTGGTAGCAGGGTCGTTGATTCTCGGCTTCTTCGCCCTGATCTGGAAGCGACCCCTCTGGGACGTTGCGGCCCGCTACTGCCTGGTGCTCGCCTGGCTGTTCATGTTTCCAACCGTGCTGTTTGGCTTTATGGATTGGCAGCAATACTACCACGGGGTCTGGATACCTCTCATCAGGAACAAAATTGCCCTGGCAAGCTTTCTTTTCGTGGTTCTCTCCATCGGCGTCATCATGATCTACAAGGGGCGGGGAGAATCCAAGAGCATGCTGGCAATCCACCTGGTGTCTTTCTGCACGGTAGTGGTCCTGGGATATTATGGCGGACATCTGGTATATGGCGGCCGCTCTCCAGAAGCGGGCAAGAAGTATCAGGCCGGCAGAAAGATCTTCGACTCCAATTGCAGTGGTTGCCACCCTCAAGGGGGCAATGCGGTTATGCCTCACCTGCCCATCCATGGCTCGAACAAACTGGATAGTTTCAATAAATTTCAATCATATATCCGCGACCCCCGGTTGGATAACGGGAAGAAGGGCCCGATGCCGGCTTGGCCTCCGTCGAAGATTTCCGACAAACAGGCCAAGGACCTTTATGACTATGTCACGAAGGCATTCGGGGGAGAGAGTCCCGGGAGATGAGCCCATAATCCGAAGTCATCGGAACCTTTTTTCACAGCCAGCCCGCAGCCGGAGATTTTCTTTGATATAGATAGAAGCGCTCGGGCAGGTTCTGATCCGGAGACGCTGAGCCAGCCGGAAAGCATCGCGCTTGCCGGTTTTATATTGCCGAATAGGCTGAAATTGGCCAGATGAACCGTTAAGCCATCATCATGAGAAAATTCACCAGTCAGTCCGACAAGGTGGATTCGGGCGGCCGGAATGTAATTAAATTCAGCGTAGCAGCTCCCTCATGCACCAATTCCCAGCGGAAAACTTCTTTTTCGCCTGCACCTGGGATACACTTTATTTGAAGGCCTGTTTTCTTCGCCCGACCGTATTTTCTAATTTCCATTCAGCTTTCCGTAGGGGGAGAATGGCTCAAACAACTGCAGGCCGGTTGCAATTGTCCCGGCTGCCTCTTTTCCTGGCCCTTTCCAGAACGCCTCACGGGCTGCTCGACATCTGCACCCCGCTGCTGGCAGTCCTGCTCTGGCTGGGCCGATTTCCCTCCGCCAGGATCACCCTTCTGGGAGCCATCGCCGCTTTTGCCGGCTATACCGCAGTTTACGCTTTAAACGACATTGTCGATTATCAAACCGACCGTCAGAAAATCCTCCAGGCCGGCTCCGAACAGAAGGGGAATTATCTGGATGGAAATTCTATCCGGCACCCATTGGCCCGTGGGCTGCTCAGCATGCAGCAGGCGGCTGCCTGGGCAGGCGGCTGGACCCTGGTCTCCCTGGTCGCGGCTTATCTTTTGAATCCGGTCTGCGTCTTGATCCTGCTGGCCGGCTGCCTGCTCGAGATCATCTACTGCCGGCTCCTGCTGGTCAGCCAGCTGCGCACCCTGGTGAGCGGAGTGGTCAAGACCTTGGGCGGGCTCGCAGCGGTCTTTGCCGTGGATCCGGCCCCTGATCCCTCCCGCCTCCTGCTCCTCTTCCTCTGGCTTTTCTTGTGGGAAATCGGGGGCCAGAACGTGCCGGCCGACTGGCATGACATCGAGGAGGATGCCGCCATGGGGGCGAGGACCGTCCCGGTTTATTACGGACCTCGAGGCGCGAGCATCATCGCCCTGACGACCCTGAGCCTCAGTCTGGCGGTGGGAGGATTGTTCATGTGGCGGACCGCGCTCGAGTCTTCCCCGCTGTTCCTGCTTGCCGGTCTGGCGACGGGTGGTTTTCTGCTGCTGCTGCCGGGATGGCGGTTGTTCGTCACCCGGCATCGGGATGAGGCGACCTCACTTTTCAACCAGGCCAGTTATTACCCGCTCAGTCAGCTGCTGATCGTCGGTTTGGCCCTTATCCGTTAGGGGCAGGGAATGGA
>JARRJE010000375.1:0-2792 GCA_037379765.1 Deltaproteobacteria bacterium | reverse complement strand
GTTCTTGCAGGGGTGGGCATCTCCCACCCTACGGCTGTTGGAGGTTGGAGGATCGCTTCGCTTGAGGTCGGAGGCGAAAGGCTTTTGGATGCCTCCAACCTCCGACCTCTAACCTCAAACCGGAAGGCAACGCCAACCGATCAAATCCTCCTGGCAATGCGCCTGGCGGTCGGTGGTCGCGACGAAAGCTTTGGGAAGGGAAGCCTGACCCGGGTTCCCTTCAGACCATGAAACAATATCGGAGATTGATGGAATGAAGAAGATTCTGACAATGGTGCTGGCAATAGGGATTTTGGGAACCTGGGGTCTGACCGCCGCTCAGGCGAAGCCGAACAAGCGGTGTGATTCCAAAGGTAAAGCCTGCCGCCTGTTGACCTTCCAAGACCTGCAGCAAGGGTATCACCTGTTCCGAAACAATTGTAAGACTTGCCACCATCGGGGCAACGACCAGGGAGCCCAGTTCCTGTACACGGAATCCCTGAGCATGAAGGGCTGGAATCGGGTGTTTGCCAAGCGTTATCCCACGTGCGCCAGGAAAGGCCACTGGAGCAAGCTTTCCCAGGAAGAGCTGGCGAAGATCAACGACTATCTTTACGCCAATGCCTGGGACGCCAGCAATCCTCACTGCTTCGTCTGACAATAGTCGAAATCTCCCGGTTCGGGAGATCAAAAAAAGAAAACGCTTAGCTATCGGCCTTCAGCAACAGCACAAAATCAAAAGCTTATCCTCGGATATACGGTTGGTCAACTGTCGGCTTTCCTCCAAGCTCGTTCCCTGGGCACTGAACGCTGAATGCCACAAAAAAAGTTAGTTTAAGTAACTCATATTCAAGGAGAAGAACCCTACCCGGTAAGACATCACAGGGTGCCGCAGATGCGCGGCATCGGCCTTTGAGCTATACATCAGGTATGCGAGCAGGCCGATAACAAAGCAAATGTGGTGCCCTGTGATGTCTTACGTTCAGATCCGCGTGAAGCGCCAGTCGACCGGCCGCCCGTCCCGGTACGGCATCCACCCGTGGAATTGGCGCGGGTCCTCATCAAAGACCAGAGGCAGGAAGAAGCGGTCTCCCTCCCACATGGGCAACTCGGGAAGACGGGCGATGGGCTCCCAGGTGAGCACTCCTTCGGGATTACTCGTGAAGGGGGTGCCATGGAAACGATCGATCCGAAAAATGAACCCCAGCCAGTCCTCGCCATGGGGGCCGAATCCGGTCCAGTTGACCGTCCCCCGCAGCGCCATCTGCTCGCACTCAATGCCTGCCTCCTCCCGGATTTCCCGCTGCATGCAAGTGACCACGTCTTCGTCGGGATGCATTTTCCCTCCCAGCCCGTTGTACTTGTTCAGATGCACATCGTGCTGCCGGGCATTACGGTACACTAGGAGGACCCGGGTGCGGTCCGGGGAAAGGATATAGCCCAAGGTGCCGATGATCGGCATGTACATAGTCCTTCTCCTTTTTGTTTCATCGGAGTGAAAAACCGGAGGCCTGGTCGCCGGTTAAGGGCGTGAAAATCGTCCGACGTCCCGAAGGATACCACAGGCGACAAGTCATGTCAGGAATGAAGGGAAAGCCAGGGATCCCCGCGATTGACAGCGTTGCCGGAAAGAAATAATTTTGGGGAAATTCGACCGGCTTTCCGTTTCCGATACCGCTCTTGACCAACGGGCGGCTTCTCCCATGAGCAACGATTTCCGAATTCTCCTCGTCGTCTACTCCCCCTTCCTTTCCGGCGCTGCCGGTTCATCGACTGCAACAGCTCGGCTATTGGAACCTGACCACGGTCCACTCCGGCCGGACAGCCCTGCGGCAACTCGGGATCTGCCTTTTCTCTCTTTCGCTGCCGTGAACCTTCTACCGGTCTTTACTTGGCCCCTTCTCCTTTACATCTGCCTGATTTTATTGCTAGCCTGATACCATCAGGGCATCATCGGCTTTGCCTCGGCTCTGATCGCCGTTCCCCTGTTGAGCTTGCGGCTGCCCCTGGTCGTGGTGGTGCCGGTGGTGAGTCTCCTCGATTATGCCGCCTCGGTGACCCATGGTCTGCAATGTCGACGGTCGATCCGCTGGCGCGATCTCTGGCCATTGGCACCCTTTACTGCGGCAGAGGTGGTGGTGGGTCTGCCGCTGCTGGCCGGGTTGCGTCAGGGCGTGCTCGCCACGCTCCTTGGGGTGTTCATCGGCGGCGGCTACGGCATTTATACCTTGCTGCCGCTGCCCGCTTGGGTCGGCGATCGCCGCTGGGCAGGGCCGACCGGGTTTCTGGGCGGCCTGGTGGGGACGATATTCGGGACCGGCGGTCCCTTTTACGTGGCTATCTTCGCCTGCGTTAGGTCGAAAAAGGTGAGTTCCGGACCACAGTGGCCACCATCTTCATGGCGGACGGTTCCCTGCGCCTGGTGGGCTATCTGGCGTCCGGCTTTTACGCCGGCCAGGCAGTCTGGCTGATGCTTGCCGGAATGCCGCTGGCGGCGGCAGGTCTTTTCATCGGGCACCGGCTGCATCTTGGGATCAGTCAGCAAGGGTTCGTGCGGCTGGTGGGCATCGTTTTACTGGCAAGCGGCCTGGCCCCTGATCGTGAACAACATACTTGTGCAAGGAGTCCCATGAACATCATCGAACAGCTCAAGAAAACCTCCCAGGAACTAACCGATCTCCAGCATGCCCTGGCCTTGCTCCAGTGGGACCAGGAGGTATTGATCCCAGACCGGGCCGCGGAGGATCGGGCTCGGCAGATGGCCACTTTGAGCGGCGTTATCCACCGAAGGCAGGTGGCTCCCGGACTGGGCC
>JARRJE010000374.1:0-2802 GCA_037379765.1 Deltaproteobacteria bacterium | reverse complement strand
GAGCTAAAAACCTGAGGGGTCGTTGGTTGACCTCTCAGGTTTTTTATTCGCTGCTGCAGGCAGCCGGCCTATTCCATTTCTACTTCGAAGGGATCCCGAAGTCCGTAGCGCTGGATCTTGCGGCGCAAGGTGTCTTTGGAGATCCCCAACTCGCGGCAAGTAGCCAGACGCCGCCACTGGTTGCGCTCCAACGACTGGTAGATGGCCTGCTTCTCAATCTCTTCGAGGGTTTGGGGTTTTTCGAGCAACAAGGGGGGCGGAGGCTCGTCCTTCGCTTCGGGCGCAAAAGGTTCGGGCAGGTACTCGGGTTGGATGAAGCCGCCGGGGCAGAGGATAAAGGCGTATTCAATAATATTTTCGAGTTCCCGGATGTTGCCGGGATAATGATAACGCATGAGCTCCCCCAGAGCGGCATCGGATATGCCGACGATGTCCTTGCCCTTCTGGGTGGAAAACTGCCGGATGAAATGGTCCACCAGCATGGGGATATCCTCCTTCCGCTCCCGGAGTGGGGGCAGATGGATCTTGACCACGTTCAGCCGGTAATAAAGGTCTTCCCTAAAAATGCCCTCCTCCACCAGAGCCTGCAAATCGCGGTTGGTGGCGGTGATGATGCGGACGTCGGCTTTAACCGGCTGGCTCGAGCCCAGCGGCTCGTACATTCGATTTTGCAGCACCCGCAGCAGCTTCACCTGAAGAGCCGCCGGAATATCACCGATTTCGTCCAGGAAAAGGGTGCCTTTTTCTGCGGTGGCGAAGCGGCCGGCCCGGTCCTGTTTGGCATCGGTGAATGCCCCTGCCTTGTAACCGAAAAGCTCCGATTCGAGCAGGGTCTCGGGCAGGGCGCCGCAATTGACCGCCACGAAAGGTCCTCGGTGCCGCAGACTCGAAGTATGAATGGCCCGGGCGACCAGTTCCTTTCCGGTTCCCGATTCTCCGAGCACCAGCACATTGCTGTCGCTTTGAGCGATTTCGGGAAGAATAGTGAAGATTCGCTGCATAGCGGCGCTTTTGCTGATGATCTCTCCGAAGGTAAAACGTTTGGAGAGCTGCTTTCGGAGAGCAGTCACTACGCTCAGGTCCCGGAAAGTCTCCACGCCGCCGATGATGTTCCCTTCATGATCGTGAAGAGGAGCGGCACTGATGCTGATCGGTATCCGTCCACCTTCGACATTGTGGATGAATATCGATCGATTGGCCACCGGCTTTCCGCTGTAAAGGCTCTGGGCGATTGCGCAGTCTTCCCCGCAGATGCTCGAGCGAAAGACTTCACCACAGGACTTGCCAACGGCGTCCTCCCGCGCCCAACCGGTAATAAGCTCGGCCGCCCGAGTGAAGGAAGAAATTTTCCAGTTGCGATCTACGGTAAAAACACCATCGGCAATACTTTCCAGAATCAAGTCGTACTGCATGGAGGAGGTGATGTCGTGAAAAGCCTCCACGCCACCTATCACCGATCCTTGGGGGTCGAGAAGCGGCGCCGCCACTATACTGATGGGGATAGTACGGCCGTCCTTGCTCTTGATGAAGATATTCCTCTTGGCGATGGATTGGACTTTTTGCACGCTCTGGACAAGAACGCAGGTGTCCCCGCATATGCTTGAACGGAAAATCGAACTGCAGGGAGCGCCGATCACTTCCCGACTGCTCCAGCCGGTAATCTGCTCGGCGGCTCTATTGAAAGAGGTGATCCGCATGTTGCGATCCACTGAAAACACCCCGTCGGCGATGCTGTATAGCACCAGCGGATCGATGAGCGAGGGATGGGAGGCGTCGCGCAGGGCAATGACCGCGCCGCCGATCTGCCCTTTCTTGCCCGGCAAAGGAATGGCGGTGGCCAGCACCACCTGTTTGTCCTCGGAATCGGGCTTGGTAAATACCATCCGGAAATGGTTCATGGCCCGGCCGGAAGCCAGCGGCCCATACAAGCTGCAAAGGTCATCGAAACGGCCACTCTCTTTAAAAGCGTCATGGCAGTTTTTACCGATCACGTCTTCGCTGCGGAGCCCCATCAGCTTTTCCGCCCCCTTGTTGAAGGAGGTGATCAGCCACTTGCTATCCACCGTGAAGAGAGCGTCGGATATGATTGACATGTCGATGGTCTGCTTGTTTTCACTCATGGAACATTAAAAAAATCGTTTTGAAGGAAGACTCTCAATTTCATACCATAAATCATTTTGAACCGGAACGCAGCACTCCACCGCCAGCTGCGGCATGATTTGCAAAAAAAGACATTATTCCGATCTATTGGCTGAGATTTATTTTCACCGACACGAACATGCTAACAGCTATTATGTTTCTTTTTTCAGCAAAATGTTTATACTAGAAAACGCTCATAATAGCGATTCCGAAAAAGCTATAATGTTGGACATTCAAAGCTACAAACAAGCTCCTGGCTTAACTTTCGGCCTATCCTGCCGAGAAATTGCCGAAAAATTTATCTTGACATGGAATGGTCAGGTGTGAAATTAAGATGGACGGCTCCGACGGACTACTTTTGAACTCCCCTAACTGCCTGCTAGATACGGCTTTTTATATCGGAATCAAAAGCACATTAGGGTGCTTTGCCCAAATAAATTTGAGGGAGATGATAGATGAAAATACGTGAGCTCGAAAAACTAAAGGGCGAAGGGCCAGAAGCACACCTTCCGAAGAACGCCGCAAATTTTTGCGCTTCGGCCTTTCGGTGACCGGCGTTTTTCTGGGAGGGTCGGTGCTTTCCCTGACATCGGTACGACAAGCACGAGGCGTCATGGGCGAGATTCCAGATGCCGGGCAGTTCCCGTACAAGCCGCATTACAG
>JARRJE010000373.1:0-2820 GCA_037379765.1 Deltaproteobacteria bacterium | reverse complement strand
GATGCCCACCCCTGCAAGAACTTCTATCTCCCGCCCGGGAGATTTCAGTCCCCGCATCAGAGGCTGACGTGGGGGTCGCTCGCATCCCAGGCATTGGCGTAAAGATAGTCGTTGATCTTCGCCAGCTCTTCCTGGGAAAGTTTGTCCCAGTGGCCTTTCCTGGCGCACGTGGAATATCGTTTGGCAAACACCCGATTCCAGCCCTTCATACTCAGGGATTCCGTATACAGAAACTGGGCCCCCTGGTCGTTGTTCCAGTGGTGGCAGGTCTTACAATTGTTTCGGAACAGGTGATACCCTTGCTGCAGGTCTTGGAAGGTCAGCAGGCGGCAGGCTTTACCTTCGGAATCACATCGCTTGTTCGGCTTCGCCTGAGCGGAGGTCAGACCCCAGGTTCCCAAAATCCCGATTGCCAGCACCGTTGCCAGAATCTTCTTCATTCCATCATCCTCCGATATTGTTTCATGGTCGGAAGGGAACCCGGGTCAGGCTTCACTTCCCAAAGCTTTCGTCGCGGCCACCGACCGCCAGGCGCATTGCCAGGTCTGCTCCAGATGCTTCGGCAGCGGCTCCTTCAACACGCCGTCGAGCCGCAGATAGATCATACGGATGGGTCCGCCAAACAGGCTGGTTGCCGCCACCATCGGCTCCAGGTCCCGGATTTCTCCTTGATCGATTCCATCCTCCACCATCGTCTTCATCATCTCGAAGGGCCGCGACGAGCAGATCGGTTTTTCGCCGGGAAGAAATTCCCGGTGGCGGGCGTAGAGAATGAACTGCATGGCCTCGGGAGAGCTCTCGGTCAGCTCGTAGAGGTAGGCGATCACCGCCTGGCAGCGGTCGTGGGCGGTTCGATGCTCGCGGGCAGCCTTCTCCACAGCCAGGGCCATGTTGCCGATCAGACCGTCGTAAAGGGCCTGAGCAATGGCCTCCTTGTTCTTGAAATAATGGTAGATGGAGCCGATGCTGACGTCCGCCTCTCGGCGGATGTCGTGCACCGAGGTGTTGAAATAGCCCCGAGTGGTAAACAGAGAGAGGGCGGCCTGCAGGATGAGGGTGCGCCGGTCATCCTGGTTGTCGGCAATTTCAATGGCGGCGGGATACACTATGTTTTCTATCATCAACTAGAACGAATGTTCGTTCTAAACATAGTCGGACACCTGGAATTTGTCAAAAAAAGCGTGAAGAGTTGCTGTGGTTGCCTGTGGATGGGAAGGAGCGGGCATCGTAAGAGGAAACAACGGTCCGCATAGGCGGCGGGCTTCTTTAGACTTCCTTCAGCCAAGAGGCGGCTCCTCGCCTTCTGACGAAGGTGCCGGCTCCCTTTGCGCCATGCGGTCACCTCGGCAACGGCGGCACCGGTCATCGCTGCAATACTGGCAGGAGTGGCAGTCAGGACAATCATGTTTGCCTTGCCCCGGCCGGCGGTCGGGGACGTAAAGGAGGCCACGGTGGTCAGGAAGCTCGATAAAAGCCATGCCTTCAGTCTACCTGCCGACGGCGTCCAATGGCAGAAAAACTGTTCCAGCGCCGGCGGTATTCGGCGCCACGGCTTGCAAGAAACGTCTTCCGGTCCCAGGGCTCGGTGCCAACCACATGCCGGTAATGCTCCGGAATGATGTAGGCGCAGGCAGAGACCAGGGTGCCATCCATGGTCCGTACCCGCACGGGACGCCTTTCGTACCATTCACCTTCGAACTCGTCAAGCAGGGCCAGGGCGCGGGCATCGAGGCCCTGATACAAGGTACCGACAGTGACCTCACCGGCCGCCGCCACAATGCCGGGGTAAGAACGGTTTCGAAAGAGGAATCTCGCAAACCCGTCGAGCACTGCGGGCTCCGAGGGAAACCTGGCACCGGTCACCATCTCCATGATCTCGGCAACTTCAAGGGTGCCGTAGGTGAAAAGGGTCCTGCTCATCTGTCCCCCTCTATACCCTCTGCCCCTGGAGCATGGTCCGGACTATTTCCCGGAACTCGCTGATCGGAGTCGGCTTGAGAAGGTAAGGGAGGCCATTGCTTTTCAGAAAGTCGATGGTCTTCTCGGCGGGATAGCCTGTGTGGAACAAGAACCGGTCTTTCAAATTCGGATCCAACTCTACCGCCTGCTCGTAAAATTCAACGCCGCCTATACCCGGCATGTTCACATCGGAGATGACGAGATCGAAATAATTTCCCTTGAGCTTCCGCAGCCCCTCGCCGGCATCGGCCGCCTTTTCGACCAGGGCCTCATCCTCGAGAATGGCCTCCATCAATTCGCGAATCGCCTCGGAATCATCCACCAGCAGGATCTTCTCCTTCCAGATCTTTGGTAGGGCATTGATTGTGGCCAGTTCATTTTTGAAGTCCGGTTCCTTGGCGAAGAATTCACTGATCATCTTCTGATGAGAATGCATGGAGGCGGCCACGAACTGGAACTCCCGGGAACTCTCTTTGAGCAGGTTGATCACATAGAGAAAAAGTTTGTTCCACTCGGAAAATTCGGTGGCCACGATGCATTCGAGCAAACTCTGCCGGTCCAAGGTGCCAGTCCGGAGTCTTTCGAGATTGACCCGGAAGGGTGCTTCCACCTCTTGTCGGACGGCCTCGTCCAGCAAAACGACCTCTTCAGCTGAGTGAAGTTTGTTCAGGGCGCTCCCCATAGCAAGGGCGTGAAGGGCCTCGTCATCGGCCAGGTGGGTCAGGAAGGAAGTCAGGGCACCATCCTCCGGGAAAAGACGGGCAGCCCCGGCGTACAGTTGGCCGGCCATTCGCTCGATATCGAGCAGCCACGAAATGATCTCTTTCATTTAGATACCTTTGGGTGAAAATAACATCTTTT
>JARRJE010000372.1:0-2829 GCA_037379765.1 Deltaproteobacteria bacterium | reverse complement strand
CTGTGGTTTCTGGACAGCATGCCCTTTTTGTTCTCATTCTGGGGTCAGTATGTCGGCACCATGATGGCATATGAGGCCGGGGCACTGGTGATGGATCAGACCCATGAATTCAGGTCACAGACCGTAGCGCTCGAGCATCAGGTCATGCATGATGCCACCCATGATTCCTTAACCCATCTTCCCAACCGGATCTTGTTCCATGATCGTGTAAAGCAGGCGATTTACAGCGCCAAGCGAGAAAAAGGAACATTGGCGATTCTGCTTCTGGATTTGGACCGTTTTAAAGAAATCAACGATACAATGGGGCACTTTAACGGCGACCGCTTGTTAAAACAGGTATCATTGCGCTTAAGCGGCGTGACAAGAGAATCGGACACCCTCGCCAGGCTCGGTGGCGATGAATTTGCGATCCTTTTTCCGAAAATTAGAGAGGAGAACGACATCCATACTGTTGCGAAAAAGATTCAAAATTCGTTGCTCTCTCCATTTGTGATTGAAGGCTTGACCCTGGATGTCCAGGCAAGCCTCGGCGCCGTCTTATTTCCTCAACACGGAGAGGATGTCGACACCCTGATCCAACGAGCCGATGTCGCCATGTATGTGGCCAAAAACGAAAATAAGGGGTTTGTGATCTATTCTCCCAAAATGGATCAGTACAGCCCCCACCGGCTTACTCTCATGAGCGAGTTGCGCCAGGCTATCGAACAGGACGACCTCCTGCTTTATTATCAGCCGAAGATCAATGTCAGGACCGATCAGATTACAGATGTTGAAGTCCTGATAAGATGGCAGCACAAAGACCACGGAATGATTGCACCGGATGAATTCATATCCTTGGCCGAAAGGACCGGCCTGATCAAACAGCTGACCCGCTGGGTGCTTAAGAACGCCTTGCAGCAAGCGGTGCTCTGGCGGAAGTCCGGAACTGATATCGGCGTTGCCGTCAATCTTTCCACCAAGAATTTATTGGATCCCGAATTCCCGGATATTATTGCCGGCTTACTTGCCTCTTATGATCTTCAACCAAAATATCTCATTCTGGAGATCACTGAAACCGCCATCATGGCAGATCCGGAAATGGCTTTGGAAGTACTTACTCGTATTGCGAAAATGGGGGTCCGGATCTCGGTGGACGATTTCGGCACGGGGTATTCTTCACTTTCATACCTGAAAAAATTGCCGGTGGGTGAAATCAAAATCGATAAATCATTCGTTACGGATATGCTGGAAAAGGATAATGATGCGGTCATCGTGCATGCCACAATTGAACTGGCGCACAATCTCGGCTTGGAAGCTGTTGCCGAAGGGGTGGAGAATGAAGAAACACTTCTCAAGCTGAAAGAGCTCGGCTGCGATGTCCTGCAAGGGTTTCATATCTGTAAGCCAATACCAGCCAAAGACTTAACCCAATGGCTTGAATCATCGCCATGGAGAAGAAGCAATTGACTTCCTCCCTCCCTTCATTGGCCCTCTGTTATTCTTCCGATTATTC
Organism: Deltaproteobacteria bacterium; assembly: GCA_037379765.1. Taxonomy (GTDB): domain Bacteria; phylum Desulfobacterota; class Desulfobulbia; order Desulfobulbales; family UBA5123; genus JAJYKH01. The sequence goes on along the minus strand of JARRJE010000372.1, from coordinate 1,337 downwards.
CTATCCCCTTCACGAGGTACAGATTCTCGAGAACGATCGTCAATTAAGGCACTCCACGATCATTGGTAACGAAACTCTGCCCATCGCAGGAAATCCGTTGCCGATTCTGTGGAATTCCCTCATGATTAAACGGAGGCCCCGCTGTAGACCATCAAGCAATTGCCGCCGCCTCTCTGGCCGCAAGGGCCATCGCTCCCCTCTGGATATTTTTGATGAAGTGAACAGGTGACAGGGCTCCTCCTGAAAGGGAGAACCTCATTGACCGAAGAACATAGCCTATCTCGATTTACTCTTTCGGGAGACGATCAGGGCAGGTCAGAGGCGAGGTCATGTATGGTTCTCAATCGATTGGTTGAAATGGGTCGAGGTCTTGAGAGATTTCTAATACATCAATTTTCGGAAAGGAGAGAATGATGCGCATCATCCGTCTGGGCATGACCCTGTTTTTCCTGTTTTCCTACACCACTCTTTCCCTTGCCGGGGTCGTTGTTAAAAATAAAAATGGCAGCGTTGCTTATTTCTCCTCGGGCAAAGTGAAGAATGTCTCTCCCGACAACGATGTCAGCACCATCTTCGATGTGAAGGACAATTTGGTGACCGTTATTAACCAAAACGAGAAGAGTTATACCACCGCAACAGTGGAGCAGTTCAGCAAGGCCGCCCAGGCGATGAGGGACGAGGCCATGGCCCAGATGCCCCCGGAGCAGAGAACCATGATGGAACAGTTCATGATCCAGCAGAAAAATAAGAAAGCTCCCAAGGTTACTATCAAAAATCTTGGCAGCGGTGGCGAGATTGCCGGGTATCCGACTTCAAAATACCTCGTGCTGGCGGATGGGAAAAAGTATGCGGAGATCTACCTTTCCGACAAGAAGCTTCCAATGTACCAGGAGATGAATTTAGATCAGCTATGGGATTTCGGCGAAAAGTTCCGCAAGAGCACGGTGAGCAGTCTCGGAATGGGAGGTCTCAAGACCGTCGAGACCGATCCGGCTTACCGGCAGCTCATGCGCCGTGGCTATCCCTTGAAAAAAGTGTCCTACGAGAACGGCAAACCGAAAATATCCCAACAGGTCGTTTCCGTGGAGAAAAAATCTCTTCCCGCTTCAGAGTTCAGGGCGCCGGCTGGATATAAGAAACTGGAAGTAAAGGCCTTCTTCGAGCAGAAAAAGTAGACCGCCATGGATGGAGATGCCGGAAATTGGCGGCCCTGCCTTCCACGTCATGCCGAAGACCAAATAGAGGGAGGAGAAAAAATAATGCCCCCCAGAGAGCTAACAGAATCCTTCCAGTCCCGGACAGTGTCTAAAAGAATAAACTGGAGCAAGGAACCAGAA
>JARRJE010000371.1:0-2835 GCA_037379765.1 Deltaproteobacteria bacterium | reverse complement strand
CCAGAGCTCGACGTTCGAATCGACACCCGGCCCCCCCTGGAACCGCTCCTCATCCTGGCCGCTGCCCCAGACGTTGTTGTCGGCCAGCCAGATGTCGGTGACCATCTTGAGCTCGTCATTGATTTTCAGGATCGGCGCCATCTTGAAGGATTGAAGGAAGTAGGCATCGGAGCCAACATCTCCTTCATCCTGCAGGACAAAACCGTTGCCATTGGCGTCGCTCAGGTAGTATCCATCGACCTCATAACGACCACTCACGGAAAAATCAACGGCGGCGGCGGTGGAAGCCAAGCCAGCCACCAGGCCGAAGGCGGCCACAGTGCAAAGAATCTTTTTCATCTCCTATCTCCTAATCTCTTATCTCCAAATTTTCTCAAAAACAGTATTCTGCTCACCCCAAGACATGCTTTTTTTCTTGCCTACATCCTCCTTCACGGTTTTCGGTTGGCAGAGGGTGGACCGAAAATCTTCACGGTGCCGGCTGGTCCCTGAATCACAATCGCAACTATATTGATGCGTTCTCCGGTTTTGTCAAGACCTTTTCCTGCAGAAGCAAGAGGTTAGACACAAAAAAGCCCTCCCTTGAACCTGGGAGGGCAATTTTGAATGAATGGGATTGTGGTATTTCAGTTTGAAGGTTTCCAATGATCGATCGGAATCGCGAGAATTGTGCTCTCATGCTCAGTCAAACCACTCAGGAAACCGCCACCCAGCTCCAGGCCCACACGGAGAAGACTCTGCTTTTCCCCTTTCTGGAGCTGATAGTCGACGATATAGCCGTCGATCTTGCGCGTGTGCCACAACTCGGCCATCCCCACCCCGTTCCAGGAGAGGGCGTAGAGCTCACCGCTGGTATAGCGCCGCAAATTCTTGAGCACCTTGGTAACGAGCGCCTTGTTCCGGTTAACGATGATGTCCGGAACGCTGTCTCCGTTCATGTCGGCGACCAGGATGCGGGAGGGCACATAATACCGCTTGCTGTCGACGCCCCCCGTCTCTGCGTTGTAGCGGGTTCTGTCTTTGTAAGCCCCCAGGATCGGCAAGCCGCCAACGTAGCGCATGGTGCCACCGAAGTCCTCGTCGCTCCGCCAGATAATCTTGCCGTCACGGCGGGCCACCCGCAGCTGGTCATTCTGGGTGATGGTGATGACCTCCGCTTCGCCGTCGTTGTTGACGTCGGCCATGTTGAAATCGAAGAGGTTGACCCTTTCGGGGAGGGCCAGCTGCTGGCCTTTTTCCAGAGAGCCGCCTTTACGAATCAGCCGGTAGAGCCCCGGCAGGAAAACCCCTTCCACCGCCGGCCGTTGTCCGAGAAGAATCGGCCCCTCTCCGGGAAGATTCATGGCCCGAATATACCAGCGAACGTCTTTGAACAAAGGAATGAAACTCTTGCCATCCCACTCTACCGCCGACGAGCCGGGCTCCTCGGCAGAGGCGGCACTGATGTATATCTCGGGCCTCCCGTTGCCATTGGTATCGGCGATGCTGAGCCAGTGAATCCGATAGCGGTCGGGAATCGCAATTCGGGCCATTTCATCCAGCCGGTCGCCTTTTTGTCGATAAACGTAAACCGTGGAATTATCGGCCAGAACCAGCTCGCCCACGCCGTCGCCGTCAACATCACCCACATCGAAGGCCTGAAGACCGAAATCAAAGTTGCGGGTTTTCGTAAAACCGGCTGTCGTGTCCTGGGGCCGAATTAAAGGCCCTTGGTTGCCTGTCGCAGTCGCTGGGACAATCCCACCGGAGACGGGTGCGGAATTCGGGACAGGCACGGCCTTGGCCGCTGGGACGGTCTTGGGAACAGGCAAAGCCTTGGTCGCAGACGAGGCAGTCGAGGCAGCGGCGGCGGAAGCGATAAAGGCTCGCTCGGGATGAGCGGTCTGAAAGGGTGCAGCGACTTGTTTCGGCGCTTCTTGGGCGGAAATGGCAGCCGACTGGAATTGCGGGGGCTTCTTGACCTGAAAAAGTTTCTCCGCCATATTCCAGGAGAGTTGGTCGACGGCCCGAATCACCTCCCCTTCCGAAGCGGCGGTTGCGTAAAATCGTTGCGGCGGCCCCGGATTGGCAGGCTCGTATACTGAAGCATCCAAGCTCACGCTGCCGCCAAGGAAGGTGAAGCTCCCGCTCACCAGATAGTCGGCTCCCAGAGTCCGGCCGATGTCCATGAGGGCCTGAGGATCGAGATGGCTCTCGTCTTTCACGGACTGATCCACACCGGCCTTGCCCACGACGATGACCCCTGCTTCGGCGGCCAATCGGCTGGCTAGCATATCCCGAATGCCTTCGCTCAGATAGGAAAGATCTTCGCTGGCATGGACCTCAAAGGGCAGAAAAGCGATCCTCTTCTTTTCCTTCTCCCCAGCCCGGCTTGGGGTGGGAAGGCTGAACAGGAAGGCAAACAACAGGAAAATTCCAACCAGAAAGAAGGAGCGGTTCAGGCGCGTCATACGATTTTTTCCTATGACTGTAGGGAATGAAATGATCTCCCGGAGAGAGGGTCAGATGTCGCCATGACGATTCAACTGTTGGAAATGCCTCATACCAACCAGTTTTGGCTGCGTGCTGGCCACTGATATCCGAGAGCTTACCTTTCGATTGATCCGTCGCTTGAAACAGGCAGTGAACCGTACCCGATCTCTTCGACAGGCGGCAAGATTTTTTTCCCGGAGCTGCCGACGTGGCAGGGCAACAGCGTGCCAGGAAGCCCTTTTCGCAGCAGGCCGAACCCGAAGAGGCGGGACCCCTTCAGAGCGCATTCTCCCACAACCCGATGTAGCGATAAAACGCTGAAAGGAAATACTCTGCTTCAGTTCCGATCCAGGTCCCGGTGGC
>JARRJE010000370.1:0-3596 GCA_037379765.1 Deltaproteobacteria bacterium | reverse complement strand
CTCACCCTATCGGCGCCAGAGCCCATCATCACGATGTCTGTATCCGCATTCTCGGAGACGTAGTAATCAAAGAGGTGGTAAGAGCGGCCGGTATGCTTGGCGAACTTGTCCATGGTTTCCTGGATGATGCCGGGGACCGCCTGATAGTACTTGTTCACCGTCTCGCGACCGGTGAAGTAGACGTCCGGGTTCTGGGCAGTGCCGCGGATAGTGGGCCGGTCCGGGGTGAGAGCCCGCTGGCGATGAGCGATCACCAGTATTTCGTCGATCATCTTGCGCATGTCATCTTCGGTGAGCTGTTCCACCTTCTGGATCTCGTGGGAGGTGCGGAAGCCGTCGAAAAAGTGCATGAACGGGATCCGGGTCTTAAGGGCGGCCTGAGTGACGATGAGAGCGAAGTCCTGGGCCTCCTGCACGTTTTCGGAGCAGAGCATACCCCAGCCGGTCTGGCGCGCCGCCATAACATCGCCGTGGTCGCCGAAGATGGAAAGCCCTTGGGCCGCCAGAGAGCGGGCGGTGATGTGGAACACCGTCGGAGTCAGCTCGCCGGCGATTTTGTACATGTTGGGGATCATCAGGAGGAGGCCCTGAGAGGCGGTAAAGGTAGTGCACAGGGCGCCGGTGGCGAGTGAGCCGTGGAGCGAGCCGGCCACACCGCCTTCGGACTGCATCTGGTTGACCACGGGCACGCTGCCCCAAATGTTTTTCTGCTTGGCCGTGGCCTTGGCATCGGCTTCAGCAGCCATAGGGGAGGACGGCGTGATCGGGTAGATCGTAATGACCTCGCTGGTGGCATAGGCGACATGGGTACACGCCTGATTGCCATCAATGGTGACCATTTTTCGAGACATGGAACCTTCTCCTTCGTTAAAAGTTGATAGAAAAGCACTTAAGCGCTCACAGATCTCGCATCTACTTCGTCAGCGGCCTGTTCCCGTTGCTCCGGTCCAGCTCGCCGGCCTCTTTTCGCGTATCTGCAGAACCTGTAAGGCTTACAAAATCTGAAACATGCGATCTCTCTGGGGGTGTTGCCGGGGATCGATTAAGAAAGACCTGTTTGCCCGCCGTACTTACTTTGCGAGAGAAAAAACGTTCGCCGGGCAGCGCCCATCCGAATGCCTTCAGGGCCGAGAACTAAAAAACATATCCGAAATAGAACAGAAGATCCAGACCTTGCCTGAAAATTTCTTAAATCTTCTCCGGTACCGGCTTCGTTTTTGATTGCAGAATTAGTTCCGGCGGGTTGAGCAACACCTTGGTGTCCGGCGGAATGGAGCGAGTAAGCCAGACATTGCCGCCGATCACCGACCGGGCGCCAATAACCGTCTCGCCGCCCAGGATGGTTGAACCGGCATAGACGGTGACATCGTCTTCCAGAGTGGGATGTCGTTTGCTCTTGCGGTCGAGCTCGCCTGACTCGGTGCGCCGGAAGGCAAGCGCCCCCAGGGTGACTCCCTGGTAAAGCTTGACCCGCTTGCCGATGATCGCCGTTTGCCCGATCACCACGCCGGTGCCGTGGTCAATGAAAAAAGACTCGCCGATGCGGGCTCCCGGATGGATATCGATGCCGGTGATGCTGTGGGCATACTCGGTCATGATCCGGGGCAGGATGGGCACCTCTAACTCATAAAGGCGGTGGGCCATCCGGTAGGTGAGAATGGCGAGGATCCCAGGGTAGCTGAAAATGATTTCATCATAACTGCTCGCCGCCGGGTCGCCGTCGTATGTGGCCCGCACATCAGTGGCCAGGACTGAGCGCAGATCCGGCAGGGCTTCCAGAAACTGGAAGGCTTTTTCCTCCCCCATCTCCTCGCAGTGTAGGCAGGAATGGCCGTAGCGGATGCATTCGTGGCGAATGGCGTGAGCGATTTCCTCTGTAAGCTTGTCATAAAGGCCGGAGATCTCGAGACCCAGTCGGTACTTGAGATTGACGCTGTCGATATCCCGAGAATGGAAATATCCCGGGAAAAGGATATCTTTGCAGATTTCCACCAGCTCGATCACCTCCTCCCGGGAAGGCAGAGGCGAGGCGTCCACATGCTCGAAACAGGTCGTATCATAGCAGGTATCTACCATCCGGTCGACAATGGCGGGCAGCCGATTGCGATAGTGGTTGGTCTGGAGGCGTTCTTTGACGCAGAGCTCGTCCAGGTGCTGCTGGATATCGTGCTGATCGGCCATGATGGCAGTCCTCGAGAGAAGGGGCTGGATTCCGGCTCGTAACGGCAAATGAGCAGCGGAAGATTGTGAGTGAAAATTATAACAGCGAAATGGGGAGAGAACAAGCGCGCCCTAGCAGCGTCTCCGTTCTCTCTACTGGTTGAGAAGCGCTTCGATGTGGTGTTGTTCTGGCTGGTGAGGGATGAAGGTTTCCAGGTTGTTGTTCCAGCGGCTGATGAAATGTTTGGTCAACAGCAGCCGTAGCATGTTCTTGAGTTGGATCATGGTCTGGTGGTGGTGAATGAAGTATTCACCATAGCTATTGGTGGTGATGACGGTGGATTCGAGATTTTTGGAACCCTTCACGGGGGCTTTGTTCATATTGACCACCACCAGCGCCCGAATGATTTCCTCTTTCTGCAGGAGCAGCGCCGGCGCGATATGAGCGAAGTGGACCTTAGGAAAGGTTTTGAACATGGCCTGAGCCAATTGTTGGAGATCCACGAGGTCAATGGGCGGGAAATTCTTGGTGAGATGGAGGCGGGTCAGTGATCGATACCTTCGGAGCGAGTGATGTGGAAGGTGACATCCCGCTGAGCCATCGCCTGTCGGGAGATGTTGCATATGTATTCAATTTTACCGGGCTTTTTTTCGTAGAAGGTAAAGAGTTTTCGGCCGAGGACCGACAAATCCCGCTGGGTGATGGTCACTGCGTTTTCCTTGGTGAAAGTCTTGAAGATCCACCGGAGTCGTTTGTAGGTCTCGATGAGATAATCATGGACTTTGGTTCCGAATTCAAGCAGTTGTTTGTACTTCCATGTATGGAATTCGGTGAAACGCTCATAGTCGTCAGGCAGGAGATCCCAGTTCTCCATAAGTTTCAGGACGGTGAGCAACCGTTCGTCCTCGGTTCCGCCTTTTTTCTGAGACTGCATGCCCCCGATCGTCTTGAGATAGAGGCATTCGCGGATGAAATTGTCCCACTGCCGTAAGGAAGGATCTCGGCTGTAGAAGGCGGCGATTTCCTTGGCGAGAAGCAGGTAGGGGTCGATAGCGGCGACCTTGAGCAGCTCCTCGTTTTTGTGCGTGGACAGTTTCTCGGGAAAGGTGACCAGACACTTGATCTTGTCGGAAAAAAGCGGCAGGGTCTCAGCCGTATCCTGAAGCAGCAGCTCGAGATAGGCGAATTTGATCACCGATTTGAAGGGGCTGTCCAAGGCTTTGTTCATCTGCCACAGGCAAGCCCCGAAAATTTCCGCCTTGGGGATGTCTGAGAGGTAGCCAAGGTCGATAAAGTAATTGGAAGAGACCCTGTCGCTTTCGTGCAAGCACAGCACGTACTTCCGGTACTCGTCTTCGGTCAGGCCGGGCGGGATGAGCCACCAGAGCAACATCTTGCCGGCGACCAGGATATGGGTCCGGAACAGCTCGTCTTT
>JARRJE010000369.1:0-2842 GCA_037379765.1 Deltaproteobacteria bacterium | reverse complement strand
CCCGACATGCACCGCGGATACTCCAGCGGGAAAGTCGAAAGCTTCCCGCCGCAAAGCCACCCTCACCTCCGGTTTGATCTTGAGTAAACGGCCAAGGAGAACAGAGCCGACAAAACCGGTGGCACCGGTCAACATGATTTTGCTTCCTTGCAATTCTTTCATATAAAACGAGCCAAATCCTGATATACAGCAAGATGTGCCGTTACGATCTTCTCAATGGCGAATTCGCGTTCCGCCAACTGCCTGCCAGCGTTTCCCATACTTTGTCTCAATTTGTTGTCTTCCAGGAGGTGCAGAATAGCTGCCGCAAGGGCTACAGCGTCTCCCGCCGGTACCAGCATGCCGGTATGGCCGGGCTCGATGGCATCTCGGCAGCCCGGATGATCGGTGGTCACCACCGCGCGCCCACAAGCAGCCGCCTCGATCAAGACCTTGGGCAGTCCTTCTCCATAATAGGAGGGCAAGACGATGACCTGCGATGCCGCAAATAATTTTTCTATATCCTTACGGAAGCCGAGAAGCTCAACGCTACCTTCCCGTCGCCAGGCGTCTATTTGGGACTGGGAGATACTGTGTGGGTTTCCCGGATCCGGATCTCCTGCCAGCCAGAACCGCGCTCTGACTTGCTGTTTCGCAAGAAGCCGCGCCGCTTCCACGAATTCACACACCCCTTTGTCGCGCAATAGCCGTGCAGCGAGGGTTACGACCGGCAAGCCGTCGGGTTCGGGTGTCTTTTGATAGATAGAGAGATCCACCCCCGAGCCTCGAATCATTACTACCTTTTCCGGTTTCACCGCCTTCCGAGCCAGTAATAGACTGCGATTATGCGTGTTTTGTAAAATGATACGCAGATTTTTCTTACCCAGCGCCAGACGATACAATCCAGCTACAAGCGCTCGAACGATGGCCGCCTTGGCCCCTTTGGCAATAAACACGAACCCGAGACCGGAAATAGCCGCAACCACCCCGGGAACACCAGTCAGACGCGCAGCAATTCCTCCCAGAATCACAGGCTTTATCGTCACCAGATGGACGATCTGTGGGCGCACATTTTTGAATACGGCCAGAATTTCCCAAAAGGTTCTGGTTTCACTGATGAGGCCTACCCTGCTTCTCCAGATCGCTAGGGGATGGACAACCAAACCATGACTTTTCAATTCTTCCAGTTTGTCGGTTATCGAAGTGGCGATGTGCACTTCGTAGCCCTGATTCCGGGCTGCTATGGCTATCGGCAATCGATGCGACAGAAAAAACCAGTCCACATTGACCAGAAAAAGGAGCCTCTTTTTCACATCTTTTGCCTCTCCAGCCATGCCTGAAACATCAGGACGTTCCACAGGCAAAAGTGCCAACCCCGTTCCCCTGCCAAATGGGCCTGCCACATCCGACGGATAGGCGAGGATGCGAAAAAACCTTCCTCCCGTAAACGCCGTTCGCTCAGGAGGGACTCGGCCCATTCCCGCAAAGGCCCGCGAAGCCAACGCTCAAGCGGAACACTGAATCCCATTTTGGGCCGATCTATGATCCCCTTGGGAACGTGGCGATAAAGAACCTGGCGCAGGATCCATTTCCCTTCGCCGTGACGATACTTGAGTGACATTGGAAGCCGCCATGCACTCTCGACGACTCGGTGATCCAGCAGTGGCACCCGGGACTCTAGACCCACAGCCATGCTTGCCCGGTCCATCTTTGTAAGGATATCATCGGGCAGATAGATCAAGGCGTCAAGGTACATCATTCGCTCCCGAAAACCCGACAGGCCCTCCAAGCATTCCGTTTGTCCGAACAGCGTCTTCGGCTTCACAGCGTCGACAACTACATCCTCAGGCCGCTTCCAGTGCGAAACCAGCGCTTGATAAAAGTCTTCACCTTTTCGGCACTGCAGGACCTCTACGAGTTTTGGCAGCCGATCGCCAAGTTGCAGTGGTCGTATCTTCCCTGGAAGCAGTTCCAACAGACGATCGAACCGCTGATCCGGGACATGGGCGAGCAGGAAACCAAAGGCCGTCCGCACAGTGGCCGGCAGCACTCTTAGCGTGCGCCAGACACGATAACCAAGCACGTACCTGTTATAGCCGCAAAAGAGCTCGTCTCCTCCATCCCCGGAGAGACTCACGGTAACATGGCGGCGCGCCAGCCGGCTGACCAAATAGGTCGGAATCTGCGAGGGGTCCGCAAAGGGTTCGTCCCAGATGACAGGCAGGTTGGGAATGACCGCCATGGCCTCTTCAGGGCTGACATAGAGCTCGGTGTGATCGGTGCCTAGGTGCGCCGCCACTGCTTTTGCATACCGCGCCTCGTCATAGGCCGACTCGTGAAAGCCGATGGAAAAAGTTTTGACCGGAGATGCACCGCGGCGCCTTGCTTCTGCCTGCATCAGGGCCACCACCGTGGAGGAATCGACTCCTCCCGAGAGAAAGGCGCCCAGAGGGACATCCGCTACCATCTGGGCCCGCACCGCCTGGCGGAGACAAGATTCGAGGTATTCTATGGCGCCATTATCCGTCTCAAAAGAGAGCGGCCGGGCCGTGCCGACCTGCGCGACCGTTGATAGAGACCAGTACATCTGCGGTGCCGATACGCACCGGTTCTGCACCTCTTCCAGGCCCATCGCAAGCCAATGTCCCGGCGGCAGCTTGCATATACCTTTATAGATGCTGTAAGGGGTCGGCACATAGCTGTATTGCATATAAAGAGCCAAGGCACAGCGATCGATTTTGCCGGAAAAACCGGGGATTTCATGTAATGCCTTGATTTCGGAAGCAAATGCGAAACAATTGCCAACCAAGCCATAGTACAGCGGCTTTTCCCCCGAGCGATCGCGGGCCAGCAGGAGGAGTCG
>JARRJE010000368.1:2786-5631 GCA_037379765.1 Deltaproteobacteria bacterium | reverse complement strand
GCATCCGACCCGGATCCACCAGAAAACAAAGGAGGAAATCATGCGCGGACAAGAACTCTTTGAAGAAGGCCAGCGACTGTTCATGAGCGGCCGGGTCAAGGAAAGCATCGACCAATTCACCCAAGCGCTGGCAGCGGGCCATGACGAGATTCCGACCCGCCTGAGCCGCGGCGCCGCCTACATCAATACTCAGGAGTTCGATAAGGCTCTGGTCGATCTCGATGCTGTGCTGACCGGAGAACCGGACAACGAACGGGCTCATTATTACCGCGGAATCGTTCTCCTTAATCTGGAGGAGTTCGCAAAGGCGGCCAGTGATTTCGATCAGACCATTGCTGCGAACCCCCAGCGTGGTCCAGCCTTTCTGGGCCGGGGCCTTGCTCTTTCCGAAATCGGCAAGGAAGACGAGGCGCTGCAGGATTTCAAGACGGCAGTTGCTCATTCCACGGTCGAGGTCGAGAGTTTCGTGCACAGCTTCGGCAACGCTAGAACCAAGTTTGGCCAGACCATGGCACTGCTCGAAGGCGAACGAGGTTCTCTTCGCCAAGTGATGACGCCTGACGAAGTCGCCAAATTGCAGAAGTGGATGGAGCCCGAGAAATAGGAGGATTCGCCCCAAACATCCGAATGAGGCAGGAAAGGGATAAACGGCCACGAAATAAGGCGGATGAGCCCTTCCAGATAAGAGTTGTGGATGAAACAGGGGTTACTGGACACCGTGCCGGGAAGAAGCGGTGCCATGGCGGTGGAGAGAATGCTTTCGATCTGAAAGATCCAGTTTGGATGGATCCTCTGGTAAAGGGATTTGATATTTCGGTTGCCTTCCATGGACAGACTCCACGATTTGGACTGTTCTGCCCTTATTCTCGCACACTTGCAGTTTGATAACGAATGAGCACGGCGGAAGAGCAGCTCCATCCCAGAAGGAAGGCGGGAAGAACGGCCCGATCAGGTGAACGCGTTTTCTCTCCCGTGCCGACATGACCTTTGCAATGGTAATTGTCGGACGATCAGCCGGAAGGACGTGACGTTTCGTCAGAAAAACGGGATAGATAGGAAATATGTTTTTCTTTGCAGCAGAGCACTGCCTAGGTATGCTTCTCTGTCAATTTTTTTGCATCCGGAGCAGGGAATGCTCACGGATGCAAAAAGCTAATCGATGCTCTCGGCAAGCCGTTTGCCAGTTCTAAAGCGGACCACGTTACGGGCCGGGATGTTCAGCTGTTTGCCCGTTCGGGGGTTCCTACCGGAGCGGGCGGCCCGCTCGACGATGGAAAAAGTCCCGAAGCCGGAAAGGGTCACCTTGCCTTCGTTGGCAAGGGCGGTGGTGACGGCGTCCAGGAAACTGGATATGCTCCTGCCGGCGGTAGATTTACTGATCTCAGCGGAATGGGCAACGACGGCAATCAGGTCTGTCTTGTTCACAATCTCTCCTTTTCCTGTTGTTTTCCTTAGATAGAATCGGCTTTCCTCCGGAATTTTTATAAAGATGTCCCCGGAAAGTCAATGTAAAAAGAACGTTGACGTTCTTTCCATACAACTTTTCTAACTACTTAAGGAGAAACAGCTTATCGGCACTGGGGATTGTGCTAGAGACTACTAAGAAAATTCCCCAAGAGATCTGGATATCTGGGAGTGAGCTGACTCTATGGGTGATATCAAGAGTGCGCAACAGACTCTCTGGAGGCCCCCGTCGAGGGACAATCAAATATTGTTAGAAGCTTTCGAAAAAGTTAGAAAATACGAAGAACTGGCAATTCAGCCGCTGACTGCGATTCCGGCCGAAGAGGCCGCGTTCCGTCCGCTTTCACTGTCAAGCCATTGCAAGAAAAGGTCGACATATTCGGGGCAAAGATGGGTGCCTCGCGCATCGATCAGAATCTGGAGCGCCTGCTCGTGGGGCATGGCTTGGCGGTAGGAGCGATCACTGGTCAAGGCATTATAGGTGTCGGCGACTGCCGCCATTCTGGCCCAAGCAGGGATGTCGTCTTTTTTGAGCCCATATGGGTAGCCTTTGCCGTCCAACCGTTCATGATGGTGAAGGACTACCGGCACGATTTCCGCCAGGCTGGGAATGGCTTTCAAAATGTTGGCGCCGAGCTCCGGATGGGTTTTAATGTGAGCGAATTCTTCGCTGGTCAGAGGCCCGGGCTTGAAAAGCACCTCGTCACGGATCCCGATTTTGCCGATATCATGCAGCCGGCCGGCCAGCGATGCCGCTTCGACCTCTTGGGGACTGGCGCCGACAAAACTCATCATTCCGCTTAAAATCGCGGCGACTGCTTCAGAATGGCCTTTTGTGTATGGATCCCGCACCTCCAAAGCTGAAACCAGACTGGTGATACTGCCCAGAAGCATCTTGCGCTCCACATCCAGCCTTTCCTTCTCCTTAAGCAGGAGAAGGAACTGATCGGAAAGCAGCTTCTCAACGAGGATGACCAACTGGTTCAGGTTGAAGGGCTTGACGATATAGGAAGCAGCTCCGTATTGCATCATTCGCAGCATGTGGCCTCGTTTGGCATGGGAGCTCATAACCACGAAAGGAATTTCCCGAAAGGAAGGATCCGCCTGAAGGGTCTGGCACAGAGCGAAGCCGTTCATACGAGGCATCTCGATATCGCAGAGGATGAGATCCGGCCTTTGCGATTGTGCAAGACCCAGTGCCTGTTCACCGTTCTCAGCTGTGACAACCTGGAAACCGGCCTTCAGCAGACCGGCTTTGACCATGTTCAGGAGTACCAGTGAATCATCCGCGACCAAGATCAGCTTTTCACTCTGAAACCGTGATTTGGCTATCGATTTGCGGACCGTTTTCAGTAAACAGGTCTCAGCTTTCCTCTTGGAA
>JARRJE010000368.1:0-2759 GCA_037379765.1 Deltaproteobacteria bacterium | reverse complement strand
CGTAGTCAGTGATAACGACGTCGTAGCGACCTTGAGATGCCAAAGCGAGGGCTTCCTGCCCGTCTCCCGCCTCGACGATCTCTGCACCGAGCGGCTCAAGGAGCTTCTTAAAGTATCTGCGAACCGAAACCTGATCATCGACGAGCAAGAGCCGGGTCATCAATCCTATCCTCCTGCTGAAAGAGCAACCATTATCTATGGAAGTGATTTAAAAAATAGAAAAGAAAAAGTCAACAATTCCAATTAGCCGTGATCATAATCAGGGATAACGGAAAGTGCATTTTTCAGAAGATTTTGAAGTGATTGCATCATGGTTTATCTCTGATTTTCCCTTTACCACATCCAAGTTCTGGTTCGCCTCTCCTCAGCTCTGGACAGATTGTGCCAAGAGAATCGTAAACGAAGGCACTCTCCTAATTCAATTTTCTTAATTACCAAGTAGATCGTCTTTTGCCGTTTCGTCAAAAGGTACGCGCCTCATTCCTAATTCGTGCCTTTTCCTTTTCGTGCCCCCCAATGGAAAATAGTCTATAATTATGTTGCGCCTGTTAAGGTCCTGACAACCAGTTACCAACGAGTTTTTTCCCTTGGTGAAGCGAATATTCTTCTGGATCGCCGGCGGCATTCTCCTCCTTGTGCTGGCGCTGGCGGTGGTGTACGGTTTTCGTCAAGAGCTGATCGCTCCTTATATCGAAAATCGGCTGATTGCCGTTATTGAATCCCATTACGGTGTCAAGATTTCGATTGGAGAGATCGGCGGCACCTTCGTCACCAACCTGAAACTGGGTAAGGTGGAGACCGTCGAGACCGTGCGCAAAGGCCCGGTCACCAGGATTGCATTCACTCGAATCGAGGTTCACTACTGGCTCCCCGATCTCTTCGGCGGCGTCCAAAATTTCGTGGGCAACATGGACATCACCTTGGATGGGGCCCGCGCCAAGCTGAATCTCGATCGGCTCACAAAGAGCGAAAAAAGCCAACCTAGTCATCCAACGGCGCTCCCCTCCCCCACCGACCTGCCCCACTTGCGCGTTCGCGATTCCCGGTTGGACGTCCAAGTCCGCGGCCTGCATATCGATCTTGCCAACTTGAATGTCGACCTCCATCCGCCGAAAAGCAAGGCTGCTAACTCCGCCTGCCTAGAGATGCAGGCAACCGCTACAATCGCTCACCCCAAGATCAAAAAACAGACCGGGCCCCTGGATGCTCTTCTCACCTATGATCGCAAGCAGTTGACTCTCGATCGTTTGAACTTTGCCGGGCAACACCTTATCCGCCACGCTACTCTCGATCTTCGTGGACACAGGGAAGGGAATCTCGCCTTGAAGGCAGCCCTTCATCTTTTCGGGGGCGAGGCCAATGTCCAGCTTCGGCTTGTGAAAGCTGCCGTGGACGGCCGCGCCCACCTCGACGGAATCGACCTCCACGCCCTCTCCTCTTTCCTCACCATCCCCGGGCTGTCCTCCTTTGGCGGGACTTTGATCGGAAATGCTCAGCTGAAGGCCGATCTCGGCAACGTGGCCGAGACCCTCGGGGGCGAGCTCAATCTGCGCATCGAGAAGGGGCGCTTCCAGCAAATCGCCGCCAACTCTTTCCGCTTGGAGGCAAAGGCTGGAAAAGGCAGGATCCTCATCCAATCTTTTGCTGCCAGGCTCGGTGCCAACCGGCTCGCCGTCGAGGCCGCTGATATCCCGACCCCGACGCTTTTAAACCGGCAGTGGTCGCGTTTGCTCGCCGATTCCTCGGGCACCTTCTCCCTCCAGTTCGATGACATCCCTGATCTTCTTGCCGATACGGGCATGCAGCGATCGAAAGTGCTGGAGTGGGTTCCCAAACATCACCTGGAACTTGCCGGGAAGATCGACAACGGGTCTCTTTCCATCTCTCGAGGTCTTCTTCAGACGAAAACAGGGATTGTCAAGATTCGCACCGCCCGTTTCGATTTGCCACCGCAGGCGACAGACTGGTCGAGGACAACCATGATGGCCGAGGCGACCATCAACATGCCGAAGCTGTCAGAAGTCGGTGCAGTTTTCGGCATCCCCGGCCTACATGGTTCCATGTCCGGCGACATTGATGTCAGCGGCTCCCTTGACGCTCCCAAAGGGCGGGCGATCGTTACCGGAACAAATCTCATTTTTCACAACACCACTTTGGGAAGTTTGCAGTTCGCTGCTGTAGCCGACCACCGGCGTGTGCAGGTGAAGACCCTCACGATGAAACGGGCGAGTGACTTTGTCAGGGGCCATGGCACTTTGTATCTTGATTCCTGTCGGATCGAGAACGGCGGCCTTGATTTCTCTTTAGCGGCTGTTGAACACTTCGCCAATCTGTTGCCGCACAAGTTGCAAATTGCCGGAAAACTGGCCGGCAGCGTCACGGCTGAAGGGGCATGCAAGGAGCCGACGACGACGGTCAGAGCTACCCTGGATAGAGGAAAGATTTCCAGCTTGGTGGTGCCCTCTGCTAAGGTGGACATCAAAAGTCATGGACGGGCGATCGATATCGATGAGGCCAAGCTAATGACCCAATACGGTTCCGTGGCTCTTGCCGGTACGATCGATCGGGGGCCGGAAAATCGTCGGTTTGTCGCCCATCTGCAGTCTCTTCATTTGACGACGTCAACGGGCGACAAAATGCAGCTGGTTGCGCCGGCCACCATTTCCTTTTCACTGGAAGGCTTTCTTGCAGCCAAAGATCTGGCCCTTAGCGGCGACCTCGGTGAAATTTACATGGACGGCAGCATGGGTCGGCACGTG
>JARRJE010000367.1:0-3919 GCA_037379765.1 Deltaproteobacteria bacterium | reverse complement strand
AATCCTGCCGGGCGCGCCGAAAACAGCAAGGGGTTTGCAGGAATATTAGAACATCTCCCACCATCTTTCGAAGCAGCCCCCCAAAATCTCTTTTTTCTCCTTTTAAAAAGGAACTTCCTACGGTGCAAACTTACCGATATTCGGGGGACACCATACTTAATTTTTCAGCCAAAGAAGCCGGGGACGCCAGCGCGTGCCGGTTTATCCCTTTGAACTTTCCCGCAATGGAGGTGAGGACGGAACGTTATCGACTTGGCTAAATAACAGGCCGTGGTTTTAGATAAAACGGACCTCAGGAGCTTTGCTAGGAGTAAAGACTTGCAATGCGGACCACGGGGGCCAGATTAAATAATCAGGATAAAGGCTTGCTGCCCTGGTGGAGAGGAATAATGGCGGGAAGCTATACCTCCACCGAGCCGGCCGAAGATAGAAGACGTCCAGCGTCGGCAAGTGCAGACGAGTGCCGACAATCCCGCCGGGCACGCCGATAATAACAAGGGATTTGTAGGAAGATTAGAACATCTCCCACCATCTTTCGAACCAGCACCCCAAAAATCTCTTTTTTCTCCTTTTAAAAAGGAAATTCCTACGGTGCAAACTTACCGAGCTTTCAGAAAAATTAGTTCAACCCCGGGGACCTGTTCGCGCTGATGATTGATTCCCGCGTTTCTTTTTTGATAGCCATCGTACAAAGCCCTGGCTACTGGGATCGCGGCGGTGGGGCGAGCCATATCGGGTGCGGGTTTGCTGCCGATACGGGAGGGGAAAGTGGGAAGAAGGCTATATTTCCTCGGACAGTTAGAGCGGCTTCATTCCTCTCTTTTGCCGATTACATCCTGCAAGGTTTTGCTCAATTCATTCAGCTTATAAGGTTTCGGGATCACTCCCTTGAAACCATACTCGGCAAAGTCGGACATGATCGGATCATTGGCATAGCCGCTCGACACGATGACCTTGGCATGCGGATCTATTTTCAGAAGGCGCTGGACTGTCTCCTTCCCGCCCATGCCGCCGGGTATGGTCAGATCCAAGATCAATACCTCGAAAGGTTCCCCCTTCTTCAATGCCGTTGCCGTTTCATAAGCAGTTAACGACTCCATACCGTCTTTGACGGTCTCGACCTGATATCCAAGGTGCTGCAGCATGTCAGTCGCTATTTCCAGGACCGTCTCATCATCATCCATGACCAAGACCCGCCCGGTACCATAAAATTCCACTTCCCTCGGTGTCGCTTCGGATGTTTGCTTCTTTTCAGAGGCAGGCAGAAAAATGGAAAAAATACTCCCCACCCCGGGAGTGGAATCTACGGTTAATGTGCCCCCGTGTTTTTTGATGATTGAGTAGCAAACAGCCAGGCCGAGTCCACTGCCTTTTTCCTTGGTGGTAAAATATGGATCAAAAATTCTATCGAAGTACTTCCCCGGGATACCGATCCCCTGATCTTTGAGATCGATTCTGATGTACTTTCCCGGCTCCAGTTCCTGGGCATTCCCCTGTTCAAGATGCACATTGCTGGCAGTGATCTCCAAAATGCCTCCCTCGGGCATCGCTTGATCGGCGTTGATGACCAGATTGTTGACCACTTGTGAAAATTGGGTTTCATCAACCTCCGTAAGTCTAAGATCCGCCGGAAAGGAATAGATACTTTTGACGTTGGAGCCTCGCAAGGCCAGTTCCGCTGCCTCTTTGATGATATCCGGCATGGCGTGTATTTTTTTAACGGGGGCACCGCCTTTGGCAAAGGTAAGAAGTTGCTGTGAGAGGCCTTTGGCCCGTTCGCAGGCCCGCCCGGCAATCACAATTTTTTCTGCCGCACTGCTCTCCGGCGGCAGAGTCATTTGGGCCAATTCGATATTCCCAAGGATGGAGGTGAGAATGTTGTTGAAATCGTGGGCAATTCCCCCGGCGAGAATACCCAGGGACTCAAGCTTCGCAACCTTCATCATCTCCTTCTCTTTTTCGCGGAGATGGGTAATGTCCTGCGCGGATCCTCGCGTGAAAATCGGCTTGCCAGATGGATCAAAAATAACCGCGCCTCTGGAATGAATGATCTTCTCCCGACCGTTCGGCGTGGTGATGCGATACTCGATGTCATAAGTTCGTTTTTTGGAAAACGCCTGGGCAAGTCTTTCTCTAACTTTCTGCCTGTCTTCTGGGTGCACAAGGTCGAGAAATGCTTCAAAAGTTGCTTTGAACCTTTCCGGCTCCATCTCGAATATCCGATAAAGTTCTTTGGACCAGGTGATCTTATCGTTGACAACATCCCTCTCCCAACTGCCGGTTTTGGCAATTTCCTGGGCCTCCTCGAGTTGATCCCTTTGTTTTTTCAGTTCCTCTTCTGCCCTTTTCCGCTCCGTTATATCAACATTGGTGCCGATCATCCTGACCGGCTTTCCGGAAGGATCACGGATAATACGCCCTCTGCCCAGAATCCATCTTTTCTCACCCTGGCGCAGGACCCGATATTCCCATTGCTCTTCATCCCGATCCGACTTTATCCAATCATCAAAAAGTGCGTCAAGTATGGAAAGATCTTCAGGATGGAGCAGCTTGGCCCAATCTTCATACCGATCCACCAAAAAACTATATTTTTTCTCAAACAGGCCGATGGGCACTCCGAGCACGTCCTCAAGCTCGGGAGTCCAGGCCACCATGCCCGTAGTAAAATTCCAATCAAAAACACCCACTCGCCCCGCCTGTTGAGCAAGAGCAAGACGTTCCGCGGTTTGTTGAAGTTCCGCTTCCATCCGCTTGCGCTTGGTGATATCACGGTCCATCCCCCGGTACCCGCAAAAATTGCCCTCCCGATCGGAGATTGGAACACCGCTGGTCTCCAGGACCACCGCCCGCCCGTCTTTCGTCTGGTTGGTATTCTCCAGGCGATCAAAGGGCTTTCTGGCTTGGACAATAGGCTCAAAAAGGCCTGCAACGCGCGCATTTTCTTCAGGCGGCATGAAATCAAACGGCGTTCTGCCGATGAGCTCGGCAGGCTCATAACCGAGAATTTCCCTGATCTTGGGACTGACATAGGTGTAAACGCAGTTTTCATCCACCTCCCAGAGCCAATCGCTGGTGCTCTCCACCATGGCCCGAAAACGTTCTTCACTCTCCCTGAGGGCCTCCTGCGCCTGTTTCTGGGCGGTGAAGTCCCGGAATATCCCCCAGATGCGGACGGGTTTCTCCTGTTCAAATTTGACCGAGAAACTGCCTTCAGCCCAGATGGTGTCGCCGTCTTTGGTTCTAAAGCGCAGCAGGATTCTGCCGATATCCTTACCGGCCAGGGGACGGCTAAATATTGTCCGGCATTGTTCATGATCCTGAGGAGAGATAAACTCACAGATGTTTCTGCCGATGATTTCTCCAGTGCCGTACCCGAGTGTTGTTCTCCAGGCCTTGTTTACGTAATCAATGCGGCCGTCCGCATAAAGGCACTGAATGAGATCAGTGGCGGTTTCAAATAAGTCCCGGTATCGTTTCTCGCTCTCAAGCAGTGCCTCCTGGGCTTGCTTGATTTCCGTCACATCCTCGACGATGGAAAGCACGCCCAGAATCTTGCCGTCTTCCTTCCGAAGAGGGGTATTGGCCCAATCGCAAATGATTTGCCGGCCTTCTTTGGTGACGTTTCGGTTCGTGCTGTGAGCCGTGGCATCACCTTCCAGAAGACGATGCCATATTTCATCGATCTGTGGTTGCTCTTCCTTCATGACGATGAGTTCGTATGGGTGTCTGCCCAGGGCTTCATCCGCCGAAAAACCGAATATCTTCTCTGCCGCTTGATTCCAGGACATCGCCTGGAATCAAGCGGCAGAGAAGATATTCGGTTTTTCGGCGGACGAAGCCCTGGGCAGACATCCATACGAACTCATCGTCATGAAGGAAGAGCAACCACAGATCGATGAAATATGGCACCGTCTTCTGG
>JARRJE010000366.1:0-3495 GCA_037379765.1 Deltaproteobacteria bacterium | reverse complement strand
GACGGTTTCGACCTTAAACTCCCGGGTAAACGACCTTCTTCTAGTAACCATGACAGTCCTCCTTGGATCTGCTGTTTTAGCAGCTTTTCGGACTGTCCACAATTACGGGGTAAGGTCAATCAGACTGTATCTGGTTAAGAGCTTTGCTCCCTATCAGAGCTTCGCTCGCTGGATGGGAGATGGCTGAAAGAGGGAAAGGAAAGCCCATGAAGGTGAACTTTTGCAGACTCCTTCCAAGAGCTTTGCTTTTTTCAACATTCTCATTTAGCTGTAGCTGGCGTATTTGTTCAAGGTATTGGGAATCGAAATCTTTGACAATTTCTGAGCAAATCACGGACAAATCTTCATCAGAAACACGAAGCCAATTATCAATATAGAAATCAATGTAGCCCGTCTTATTTATGAACATTTTTTTGTATTTATCTTTCAGAGTTTCTGAAAAGGCCTGATAACTGATTGGGTTCGTAATCGTCACAGACAATACGGTTAAATGAGCGTCTCCCGGTATAGAAAGAGCTAATATACCAAGCCTCCAAGCCGCGTCTTCATTTGTTATAGTAACATCATGTAATGACTGCAAATCTTTTTTGATATAGTTCTCTATCTGCCCTTTTATGTCTTTATCTGCAGTGGAAAAGAATCGCTGATTTCGGGCGAAGCAAAAACAGAATGAGCTGATAGCAAAAACATCACCAGGCAGGTTATTTGGATTTTGAATCTCATTTTCTCACCTCCTATGAACCAAGGGCCGGTCTGCAGGTGAGTCTGTGTTGTGGGAGTCCTTCTGATAACCCGGTCCCCTTAGGCTGTTGTGGGTTAATAAAGGTCATGGGTCTAAGTAGGGGATTAAGTCTTCTTCTAATAATACCGAATTTTCCATTGAGCACACAATGTGGGCTTTTCCTTAAACACCTGTCAGCGATCTCCTGTCCCCCCTCTTCAGAGCACCATCTATCAGGTGAGCATATCTCTGAGTCATCGCCAAAGATTTATGCCTCAGCAGCTCCCTGAGCGTTTAAATATCGACTTCCCCTGAGGAGGCCACCCAGGAAACGTGTGCCTGAGGTCATTGAAGCAGATGGAGAGGCCGGCTTCCTTTCGGATTCTTGGCCAGACCCTTATAAAAGCCGGCATAGAACTTCCCTTTATTGACCGGGAAGACCACTCGGGAGACTTCCAGTTCCCGGCATCTCTCGTCGCTTTCGGTTAGCGAATCGGGATGAATAGCCCGGCTCTTCAGGCCTCTTTTCCCTTCAGACGTGTCCACCCTCACTCACAGAGGATCAAGCAAGAAAACGAGGTGGCAACCGGGAAATCTGCACGAAAGCTACATTTTCCGCTGCAAGCGAGAAAGGATGTGCTATAATCCTGTTTTCCCCTCGGGGGGCG
This sequence comes from Deltaproteobacteria bacterium, assembly GCA_037379765.1. GTDB lineage: Bacteria > Desulfobacterota > Desulfobulbia > Desulfobulbales > UBA5123 > JAJYKH01. The sequence goes on along the minus strand of JARRJE010000366.1, from coordinate 2,106 downwards.
CATGCCGCCCGGGGGGAATCTCAGTTCAGAGGATCAACGAACATGATGTTTCGCAGCGAAAAAACGACCTCCGGACATTCCGGGGCCGGGGATGGAAAAAGGAATCGGAAATGTCGGTGAGAGTCGCCATCAACGGCTTCGGCCGGATTGGTCGGCAGATCGCCAAAATCATGCTCCGGCGGCCTGCGATAGATTTGGAGCTTGTGGCGGTCAACACCTTGGAGTCGCCCGAGCTGAGCGCCCATTTGCTTGCACACGACACCCTTTACGGCGGCATCGGGGCCGAAGTGGAAAGACAGGAGCGCGGCTTAGCGATCGGCGGCCGGGCCATCGATTTTCTCCATCACGTCGACCCAAAAGAGATTCCCTGGGGAGATCTGGGCATCGACATCGTAATCGACAGCTCGGGCGCCGGTGACGGCCGGTTGGAGAGTCACATACAGCAAGGGGCTCTAAAAGTCATCGTCGCCGGCTCGTCCCGGGAGGCTGATGTCATCATTTGCGTGGGGGTGAACCATGAACGTTACGAGCCGGAGCATCACCGGATCATTTGCGCCGGAAGCTGCACGACCAACTGCATCGGCCCGGCAGCCAAGGTCATTCACGACCGATTCGGCATCGATCTGCTCACCACCACTATCGTTCATTCCTATACTACAGGCCAGAACCTGCTCGACGGTAGCCATGCAGACCTGCGCCGGGCCCGGTCCGCAGGCAGCAATATCATCCCCACCACGACCAGCGCCACCGAGCAGGTCGGCCAAGTCCTGCCGGATCTGGCCGGCCGGGTTACGGGGGTGGCCATGCGGGTGCCCACCCCAGTGGTGCATGCGGCAGATCTCGTGGTCAAGACCAACAAGCGGGGTACCGGCCAGGAGCTGCTTGCCGCCCTTGAAGAAGCGGCAACTCACGAGCTGCACGGAATTCTGGCCGTCAATCATGCCCCCCTGGTCAGCTCTGATCTGAAGGGCAGTCCTTTCTCCTGCGTGGTTGATGCGGAATTTACCGACTTCCGTGGCGACCTGATCAAGACCATTCTCTGGCACGACAATGAGTTTAGTTACAGCTTGCGGCTTGTCGACCTGGCCGAGCTAGTAGCTGCCGGCCTCAAATAACGACCTTCAACCGGCGCTTTTTTTCGCCGACGAGATCAGCAAATGATTTACCGGAAGCTTCTTCGACTGCCAAAAATATTCCCCGATGACCCCACGAGCGGAGAAGGAGAATCCCTTAACAGATGTAATCATTCCTGCCAAATGCTATTTTGAAGAGTTCCGGGATTCACATGTTTCTTAAAAAAACCGACAAATAATCATGAGCCATTCACGACTGGAAGCGATCGCAGAGATTCGGGAGGCGAAAAAAAGACAGACCTTGGGCCTGGAAAATTTCATCACGGCCATAACTCGCCTACAACAAGCTCGGTTGATTTTCGAACAGCTGCTCCAGCGCAAGGAACGATTCGATCTAGTGGCACATTTCCGAATCGCCATCTTCGGCAGCGCGCGAACCGGAGAAAACTCCCCTGAATTCAAGTTTGTATCAGCGTTGACCAAAGAAATAGTCATGGCCCGCCAGATCGGTGTGGTGTCCGGCGGCGGGCCAGGCATCATGCAGGCAGCCAACGAAGGCGTCGAGGAAGGCCGAGCGGCCCGAGCGAAAAATGGTGAAAAAACCCATGCCGACAATGTCGGCATTTTGGTCAAGCTGCCTTCTGAGGAAAGCGGCAACGGGATTACTCACATAACTACCAAACACGAAAATTTTTCCACGCGCCTCCAAGCCTTCGTCAGTCAGATCAAGGCGGCCTATTGCGCTCAAGGCGGAATCGGAACGGCTCTCGAAATGCTTTATCTGCTCCAACTGAAGCAGGTCAAACATCTGGAGGCCGATTTTCCCATCCTGGCCCACCCGATGTGGGAGGAATTCATCGAGGTTCTCCATAAGATTCTTTATTACGATAGGCAGGGGAAAGGAGGGGTGCCCTTGATCAGCGAAGAGGATCTGCAGCTCATCAAATTTACTGATGATATCGAAAGCATCGTCGAAACGATGGCCGCCCATTATGACCTGTGGGAGAAAGAGATCAGATCGAAGGTCGATATC
>JARRJE010000365.1:0-3530 GCA_037379765.1 Deltaproteobacteria bacterium | reverse complement strand
TGCTTGAACTCCGGCCTACTGCTTTGGACGACTCCGGGGGTGCGGCCGCTCTGGATGAACAAGCCCCGCAGCGGCTGGGTGTAATCATGCGAGCCGGCAGCGGCGCCGATCATCAGCAGGACACCGTACACCATCATGATCAGGCCGAGCCCTTTCCAAAGGCGATGCCACCCCGAGCTGCCCTCGCGCATGGGCTCCAGCGCGCCCATGTAGACCGCCGAGACCATCAGCAGTACCGCCCACAGCACCATGGTGACGGTTGCCGGTAGGATCCGCCCCATCACCCAGATGGCGAGGGCGAGCAGCACGACGCCGAAAACAGACTTGACCGCCCCCATCCAGACGCCTGCACGGGGCAGGATTTTTCCGGCCGAGGTGCCGATGACGAGCAAGGGCGCGCCCATGCCCAGGCCCAGTGCGAACAGCGCCGAGCCGCCGAGCACCACGTCGCCGCTCTGACCGATCACCATCAGGGCCGCCACCAGGGGTGCGGCTACGCAAGGACCGACGATGAGAGCGGAGAGAACACCCATGGCCGCCACCCCGATCAGGGTGCCGCCCTCCTGCTGATTGCTGAGCCGGGAGAGGCGGGTCAGCATGAAGCTCGGCATCTGCAGCTCGTAAAAGTCGANNNAAAAGTCGAACATCGCCAAGGCGAGCAGGACGAAAACCGCCGAGAAAGAGGCGAGCACCCAGGGCTCCTGAAAGGCGGCCTGCAGATTGGCGCCGAGGAGCGCCACCACGATGCCGGCGACGGTGTAAGTGGCCGTCATGGCCAGCACATAGACGAGGGACATCCAGAAGGCATGGCGGGTCGTGATCCGCTCCCCCCGGCCGATGATCATGCTCGAAAGGATGGGAATCATCGGGAAGACACAAGGGGTGAAGGCGAGCGCCAGTCCAGCCAGGAAGAAGATGCCGAGGCTGACCCAGAGCGGCTTGTTCACCAGGAAGCCCGCCAAGCGGTCCTGCTCTGAGACGAATCCCTTGCCGGCTTTTGTCGCCGGTTTCGCTTCCACGGCAACAGGGCCGGGGGGGAGAGCCGGCGCCGCGGCTTCCGGCTTCACCCCGCTGCCGGCAGCCGGACCGCCGGGCAGCTTGACGGCGACCGTATTCGTGATCGGCGGGTAGCAGACGCCCCAATCGGCACAGCCCTGGAAATGGGCGGTGAGGTTGACTGTGTTGGCGTGATCCTCGTTACGGAGCACCGGCACATCCACCTTGAGGGTGCCGTGATAGGTCTCGAGCGGGCCCAGGTATTCATCCTGCACGACCTTGCCCTGTGGGAACCGGGGTGTGCCGAGCTTCACCCCGGGGGTATCGGTCTCGAAACTGATCCGGTTCCGATAGAGGTGGTACTTGGGCGCGATGTTCCAGACGGCGCGGATGGTTTCGGGACCCAGCGCCTCGGCCGTAAAGGGGAAGGCCTGGTCCGGTTTGAGCAAGTTGTGCTCTTGAGCGAAAGCGGAAGCAGTCAGCAGGAAGAGAGTGGCGAAGAGGAACAGCAGTGATTTCTTCATGTTTCTTATATGCATTCTCATGAACCCGGTAAGGATTGTCCGTCATTCCCCCCAATGACGACCGTTGCGCAGTTTATCAGGAAGGTGCACGGGCTTGCAAGGTGCAAAATGACGGCTTGCCTTCACAGAGTCGGCGAACTTATTTGCCGTTCCTTCCGGCGACCTCCCACATGATCGCCTGCTTGGCCGAATTGTGCCGCGGTCGGGGCACGATTCCTCTCCAGCCGCCCTCGCCCTGAAAAGAGGAATTTTCCGATCCCTTTTCCTGTTTCCTGCCATGCGATAACATTCGTGTATGCCACTGTAATTGTGCAAACCGCCCTGCTAGTCTCTTCATGGAGATTTCACAATGGTCAAGGCCAAACACGAATGTGCCGTCTGCAGAAAAACGTTTGATTCGAAGGAGATTATCCCTGCTTCCCTGGTCAGGGATCCCATCGCCGAGTTGATTCGGCGCGATTATCCTGGGTGGTCCGGAGAGAGCGCCATCTGCAAGGCGTACTTGTCGGCCTATCGCTCCCGATATGTGCAGTCGCTCCTGGAAGCCGAAATGGGAGAGCTGACGGACCTTGAAAAAGAAGTCCTGGAAAGCCTGCAGAAACACGAGCTGATCTCCTCGAATATAGGCGACGAGTTCGAGCAGGATCGGACCTTCGGCGAGAAGTTGTCCGACCGGCTTGCCGCCTTTGGCGGCAGCTGGACGTTTCTGATCATTTTTGCCCTGTTCATGCTCATCTGGATTACGATCAATTCCACGGTGCTCTTCTGGCGTCCTGTCGATCCTTACCCGTTTATTCTTCTGAATCTGCTTCTCTCCTGCCTGGCCGCCATCCAGGCGCCGATCATCATGATGAGCCAGAACCGCCAGGAGGCAAAAGACCGTCTCCGTGCCCAATATGATTATCAGATCAATCTCAAGGCGGAGCTGGAGATCCGGCTCATCCACGAAAAGCTCGACCACCTCCTTTCAAAACAATGGCAGCGGATGATGCAGATCCAGCAGGTCCAGATCGAGCAGCTGTCCGAGGTGAATGGATTGAAGAAGACGTGAATCGACTGGTCAGGCCCCGGCCTGGCCCGGGTTCTGCCGCCCCAGGCCGAGAGGGTGGAGGAGCTTTTCTTCCAGAGCGCTGCCGAGCTGCTCCTGGCTCTCCTCGTTGGCCAGGTCGTGGCAGAGCTCGCGGATGATCGCGCTCCGGGCCAGGTTGTGGCGGCGGCCGGCCGCCACCGCCTCTTGCACCGGCTGCCAGTCGCCCGTCCGGAAACAGGTGAGGGCCGCCGGGCCGATCTCCGGAAAGAATGCCTGGCGCATGGAGTCGAGAAAGGTCACGTAGAAGCCGAGGGAGGTCTCCTTCTTTTCCCGCAGGACGTAGCCGAGGATACCCTGTTCGCTGGTGTCGGCCACCAGGTCCTGCACCGCCCGGGCAGCAAATTCCACTGCTGAGCCGGCAAAGGAGAGGGCGAGCTTGCGGGTGAGCTCCCGATCGGTTGGGCTGACCTGCATCTCTCCCAGCTCGTGGTGGAGGAACAGCCCCATTTCGCCGTCAACGATGGCATCGAACCGCTCCACCAGCAGACCGTTGTCGACCCGGCCGTCCTCTTTTGTCACCCCATACAGCCGCAGGGCGTGGGCGAGGGATTCCCGACCCGAGCAGCGGACCTCCTTGATCTGGTCATAGAGAAAGAAACGCAGCGGCTCCCGGCGGATGATGATGCGGCCCTCCTGGGCCATGGCAAACGGGCTTCCCAGCTCGCAGGCCAGCTCCCGGCCCAGGATGGCAACGGGGTGGCCTCCCATTTTCTCTTCGGTGATGATCTCGGCCAGAAAGAAGACCGGCTTGAGCGAACGCCCGTACCCCGCCCCGTAATAAAGGCCTGAATCCCGCAGTCCAGGGTTCACGTTCTCGACCTCGAAGGGGTCTACGGCCTGGCCGTTCACCGGCAAGGCTGAGAATTCCTCATCGAGAATCTTGGCCCAGTTGTTTTCCTTGTTCTCGATCCAAGCCAGGA
>JARRJE010000364.1:0-2899 GCA_037379765.1 Deltaproteobacteria bacterium | reverse complement strand
ATCGAAGAGAACCTCATCCAGAAAAAAGGAAAGCCCTGAAGTCTTCACCCGTCTCGGGTCATTTCCAGGAAAGCTCTCGCGAAACCAACTGCGACAATTCTGTTCACTTTCCTCCATTTTTGTCGCAGACCTTACAACACGGCCTGAGCCTATGCGGCGCCGTCTTTTCCCTCTTGGTTCATTTTCTTTTGCATAAGTGTTTGTAAATAAAACAAAAGAATTCATTCCTCCGACATTGGCATACCCCTTGCTCTTCTACCAGGCAACAACCACTTAGCCTCAAGGAACGCAAATGTAAGCAGCCATCTTTACCGAGAGAAAAAGCCAGATCCACCGCAAAGGCGAGAAGCTCTCGAACAGGCTCTTCACTCCGGCATTGAAGCAGGGTGCCTCGAGATGTCGATTTCTTGCCATCCACTTCCGGTGGCTGCAAAGGGACCAGCGGCGGATGCGCTGAATTTGCAGCCGTTCTGGAAAATCCTTAAGGAGGACACATCATGCGCATTGCCATCGTTTCCACCAACGGCAGAGATGTCAACGAGCATTTCGGCAAGGCCAGTCGTTTTCTAATCTATGAACTTGGCGAGACCGGCCTGGTTCCGATCGAGGAGCGGCCCGTTGAGCCGCTTTACACCGGCGACCTCGCCCTCGCTTTCGATTCGTTGAAATTCGATGAGATCGTCCGGACCATCGGCGACTGTCAGCGTGTCTACGTCACCAAAATCGGCCCGCGGCCCTCGGTTGAGCTCGATGGTGCCGGTATTACTACTGTATTGTATAACGGGCCGATCTCCGAGATCCGAAGTTGAGAACATCTTAAAGCAGTTGGAGGAAAATGGCGCTCCATGGGTTGACGATTCGTTATATATGTTTGTATATAACGATTATCCCCGAAATACTATGGATTAGGAAAAGGGTCAGCCGCTAGCTCCAGGGGAACTTAAAGAGTTGATCATCCACCGGAAGGAAGCCGGGCTCTCCAGGGAACGTCCATCCCAAGCGGCATAACTTCGAGCCGCTGGGGCAAGAGCGATATCACGGATTGATGACAAGACGCTAAGGATAGGAAGCTGTGGGCCGACTTTCCATGAAGCCCTATCGATGACCGCCCTCTTGCTCTGGGCTTCTATCCTCCGAGTGAATTCATCTATGTCAGAAAGGAAACCCTGTTGCGTTCGCTTCTGATTGCACCCTTGCTGGCTCTGATTGTGGGATCGACCGCGTTCGCCGCCGAGGTCCATATTTCGGTGGCGGCGAGTATGACCGAGGCGACTAAGGAGCTCATTGCCACTTACGAGAAACAGATCGAAGGAGTCTCTTTCCTGCCTAATTTCGGCTCTTCGGGCGCTCTCGCCAAACAGATCGTCCTGGGGGCTCCGGCGGACATCTTCATTTCCGCCAATCCCGAGTGGATGGACTACCTGGTGAAGAAAAAGTTCGTTCCTGCCGAAAAAGTTCGGATCTTCGCCTACAACTCATTGGTTTTCCTCGGGAAGAAGGGACTTGCCGTCACGACCCTGGGCGATATCGCCGGACTTCGGCGAATCGCCATCGGCAGCCCCAAGAGCGTGCCGGCGGGACAATACGCCAAACGGGCCCTCATAAAGGCAGGGCTTTACAAGCAACTTAAGGGAAAACTGGTGATGGCCAAGGACGTTCGCCAGGCCCTGGCCTACGCTGATCAAGGCGAGAGCGACGGAGCCTTCGTGTACAGAACTGATGCTCTGCTGGCGAAGAACTCGACGATCCTGCTGGAGGTTCCCCATAAGCTATACGGCAAGGTGATCTATCCCGTCGGTCTTACCGCCGAGGGAGCCGGAAAACCCGAGGCGGTCGCTTTCTTCTCATTTCTCAAGACTGATGAAGCCACCAGAATTCCGAAAAAATACGGCTTCACGGTTCCCGGGCTCTAACGATTGAAGGGGCGTTGAAAACATCATGTTCGGATTCTCCCCTACCGATTGGCAGGCCATGGAGCTTTCCGCGCGTATCGCCCTTACGGCCACGCTACTTTCGCTTCCTTTCGGTTTTGCTGCTGCGTACTTGATGGTTTTCACCCGCCTGCCGGGAAAAGCCCTGTTTGACGGCATCGTCAACCTGCCTCTGGTGCTTCCCCCCGTGGTGGTCGGCTACCTGCTGCTGTTGCTGCTGGGGAGCCGTGGCTGGCTCGGTCATCTGCTGGCCCAAATGGGAATCCACATCGTTTTCACCTGGAAGGCAGGAGTAATCGCCTCGATGGTGGTGGGCTTTCCCCTCCTGGTGCGCTCCATCCGGATCGGTATGGAGGGGATCGACGAGCATCTGATCAAGGCCTCGCTCACCCTCGGCGCTTCCTGGCACGATACCTTTTTCAGGGTGATCCTGCCATTGTCGGGGCGGGCGGCCCTGGCCGGCGCCTCGCTGATGTTCGCCCGCAGCCTCGGTGAATTCGGGGCGACCATCGTTATTGCCGGAAACATCCCCGGAGTGACCCAGACCATTCCCCTGGCGATCTACGATTATACCAACACACCTGGCGGCGACCGCATGGCGTTGGGGCTGTGTGCTGTCTCGGTGGTCCTGGCGCTCACTGTTCTTATTTTCAACGAGGGACTGGTCAAGCGCATCAACCGGGGGAGCCGGCGATGAAGCTGGAGGTTTCGCTCGAAAAAGAGTTGGATCATTTCACCTTTGCCGCGGATTTTTCGGTGGAAGGGCGCCATGTTGGGGTTTTCGGCCCTTCGGGCAGCGGCAAGTCCACCCTGATGCACATGCTCGCCGGCCTGCTCGACCCGGACCGGGGGAGGATTCGGCTCGACGGCGACACCCTGTTCGATGGCGCCCGCCGAGTCAACCGCGCACCGGAAAGACGTCGTATCGGGGTGGTGTTTCAGCATGCGCACCTGTTTCCGCACATGAG
>JARRJE010000363.1:0-2907 GCA_037379765.1 Deltaproteobacteria bacterium | reverse complement strand
GCGTATACATCCGACTTTCCCGCGAGAGTTCGATGAAGAGAGGCGAAAAGGTGACCATTAAGGCGGTCAACAGGGCAATGGGGGTGTTGAACAGCTTGCGGGCGAGCAAAAAAACAACGAGGACAAATGATGTCCCGACGAGTGCCGAAGGCAGGCGGGCAGCGAATTCCGAGACGCCGAACATTTTAAAGGAGAGAGCCACCAGCCAAGTAAATGGCAGGGCCCGCGTATAATTACCCATGATCGGGATGTAAGGCCGGCCTTCGGCCAGCAACGACTTGGCGGCAAGCGCATGATACAACTCATCAGTCCACAGCCCATACTCACCCAAATGCCAGAGCCGAAGAACGGCCCCGGCGGTAAGTAATACTATCAATGCTGATGCAAAGAAAATCCTCTCTCGGCTGATCATGTCCATTTTGTTTATGCCTAACTCGGCAAGTTTTTCCATATCCTGGCCTAGCAATTTGAGTTACGGGCAATATATCTTTCCGCTTTTTTCAGGAAGAGCTGAAAACATTTCTTCGTATACCCTCATAAAGCAGCTCATAGAAAGTTCTATTCAAATACAAATGATGGGAACGACATCCTTCCCCGAGCATCCGCAAGGCAGCACCAATTTCACCTCGATAAAGCAGAATCCGCACGTGTTCATACAGCCTGCTTCTTTCCGCATTTGCCAGGTCCCTTGTCGAAAGTGCACGTACTTCTCTCATTTTTCCTAAAATCTGCCAGTGTGCGTGCAGGGTCCGGTAAATGCTATGGGAAAGCGAATAGCTTCCAGGATGTTTGCGATAAAAATGAAGTGGTTCCTGGACATTACTAAAGGAGCAAAAAAGTGCCAATCGCAGCCACATGTCCCAATCCCTGGCTGTGGGCAGGTTAGCATCAAACCCGCCGGCTTGCTTAAGACAGGACGCCCTTACGAGTGCGGTGTTAAAAAGATACATCTGATATCTGCTCGCAAAAATCAAAGTTCGCAGATAATCGCTTCTGTTTTTGAATTCCGGCGGGTCTGTTCTACTCGTATATACTACCCTGGAATCCTCTACTTTAAAGCGCTGGAATTGGGTCAATACTACGTCGCATCCGGAGGTGTGCAAAACATGCAACTGCTTCTTCATCTTGGTTGGATCATAAAGGTCATCGGCATCAATAACTGTGATGAACTCGCCTTGAGCCTCATTTATCCCCCTATTCAGAGCATTAGGCTGACCGGCGTTAGCCTGCTGGATGCAGCGGCAGCGATTATCCTTCCGGGAAAATTCCTTCGCGATGGCGCTGGTACGATCAGTGGAGCCGTCATCAATGACCAGCACCTCTATCTCACTATGGGTCTGTTTCAGAACAGAATCCAACGTCTCGGCCAGAGTCGCCTCGGCGTTGTAAGCAGGAATAAGAACGGAAACAAAATCAATCATTCGGCTAGGCTCCTTTTTGCGTTTACAGTCGTTATTATCCGAGCGGGCAGAAAACTGAGAAGAATGCCGCGCTCTTCTCTGTTGAAGGAAAGGAAATAGATGACAAGTAGATATAGGGGGCAGGCTGCAGCCACCAGGAGCACGAGAGCGGCGTAACTGCTCGTCCCCTGAATTCGCGAGGAGATCTGGGCATATAACAGAATATACCCAATTGTGAATAAGGCCGTCGGGGCCATGTTCGTGTAAAATTTTAAAACCGAGACTTCTACAGCCCGTCCGACATATACAGGAATGAAGATCAATCTGGTCACCACCAGAGGAATGGCCGTTCCGAAGGCGCAGCCCAGAATTCCGAATTTCCGGATGAGCAGAATACTGAGAAAGAGGTTGGCCAATCCCTCGCCCAGACTGACCTTAGCCAGATAAGAGTGCCGGGCCATTGCATACAGTACAGTGATCGAGGGGTTCATTAGAAAATTTATGGCATTGGCACTTACGAGTACGACAAGGACCGGATAGGCATCGCTGTATTTTTCTCCCATCCACAGCTTAATGAAGCTATCGCCCAAGAGAATGATCAACCCGCTGCCGAACATGGCCAGGATAAGATTAATGCGATTCATGAACAGCAGTTTCTTACGGAGCTCCTCCCTTTCCTTGCGGGCATGATACATTGTAAAGATCGGATTGATCATATTGGTGGCCCGATACAAGAGATCCGTGAAATACTCCACCAGCCGTGCCCCGATAAAGTAATGAGTCACGTGTACCATAGAGATTAATGCCGCCAGAACAACCGAATCGATTTTGAAACGCAGCTGATTGGCAATCTGGATCACAAAAGACCAGAGGCTGTATCCGAACAACTCACGCACTTTTCCGCGGCTGAAGAAAGAAAATCCTACCATCAGATCCTGATACAGATAGCGCACAATGAGAAAGTAGAGGATGCTGGAGAGCTGTGAAGTAGCAAAGCCGATCCATGCCAGGGCCACAACGCCGTAGCCTCGGGAAAGAAAGAACCAAATGGCCGAGGCGCCAAGGGCGAGGGTGACCAAGCGCGAGGCAGTCAGTAAATCATATCTTATTTTAGCTTGGATGATTCCTACAAAAGCCTTGAAGGGGAACTGCAATGCCATTTGAATACCGGTAATCAGCAACACCATTCGGACGATCTTCAGTTTGCCAATATCTGCAACAAAATAGCCTGCAACCAGCGCCAAAAGCACGGTCAACGCCACAATGGCCAAACCCATGAGGCAATATATTCCTAATGAGGTATTGATGACGGTATTGGTCTCTTCTTTCTCTTCTCGCGCCAGGTGATAGGCCACATAGCGGGAGACGGCTGATGCGAGGCCGAAATCCGCCAGGTAAAAATAACCGCCGATACTCCCCACCAATACCCAGATGCCATACCAGTCGTCGCCGAGCTTTCCCACGATGAACGGCATCATGAAGAACGCCACGGCCATGCGGATGAAGC
>JARRJE010000362.1:0-2907 GCA_037379765.1 Deltaproteobacteria bacterium | reverse complement strand
AGGGTAAAAGGCCGGCCATCGTATTTATTGATCCGGCCGAAGCAGACAAAGCCGGTTTCCGCCCGGAGCAGCCGGGCGAACTGGCCGGTAGCGTTGTTCTCGATGCAGAGGGTGACCCGGGCCGATTGCAAAAGCGCCATGTAGTCGAAGTCATCGGTCGGGGGGAGCGGATAGACCTCGCTGAAGTGGAGCATGGCCACACGGTGGTTGCGGGCGAGCTCGTCCACTACCTCTTTCATCACCCCCCAAGTGGAGCCGAAACCGATGAGGACGATCTCCGGCTCTTCCGCGCCATACAGGGTGGGCGGCGTCATCTCCTTCCGGATCAGGGGCAGCTTTCTGAAAAGCCGCTTCTCCACCATCCGGTTCCGAGTTTCGCTATCTTCGATGATATGGCCTTCTTCGTCGTGCTCGTCGCTGTCAACCACTACCAGATGCTTCGACTCGCCGGGAACCGCCAGGGGTGAGACGCCATTATCGGTATCCTCATAGCGTCTATAGGAAGAAAGCCCCTTCAGCTTCTCGCCCCGCAGACGGTAATCGGCATTCACCAGCCGAGCGGTGTCCAGTCCGGTGCAGGTCCACTCGGCATCCCCCAGGTACTGGTCGCCCTGGACAAAGACCGGGATCTGGTACTTTTCGGCGAGATCGAAAGCCTTGTTGGTGAGATAAAAGGCCTGCTCCGGAGTGCCGGGGGTGAAGACCACCCGCGGGAACTCACCGTGGCCGGCGTAAATAATGAAGAGAAGATCTCCCTGCTCGGTGCGGGTGGGCAGACCGGTGGCCGGGCCGGGTCGCTGCATTTCGGCGATGACCAGGGGCGTCTCGGTCATTCCTGCCAAGGACAAGCCCTCCTGCATGAGAGCAAATCCCCCACCCGAAGTGCCGGTCATGGCCCGCACTCCGGCAAACGAGGCCCCCAAGGCCATGTTGATGGCGGCGATCTCATCCTCTGCCTGCTCCACCACCAGGCCGTGTTCCTTCGCCTTCCCGGCGAGAAAAGTCATCACCCCGGTGGAGGGGGTCATGGGATAGGCAGAGTAGAATTTTACCCCGGAAAGGAGCGCCCCCAGGCCCACGGCGCTGATGCCGTCGATCAGCATGAGATTCTTTTCCCGGGGCTCGGTCACCGGAAAGGCATCCGGACGCGGACAATTCCGGCGGGCGGAGTCCCGGCCGGCACGAGCAGTGGCGATGTTGCCTTTGACGACCTTCTCGCCTTTCTTGCCCAGGGTGGTCTCGATAATTCGGTCGAAGACATCGAGCTCCAGGCCGAAGAGCCCCAGCACCGCCCCAATGGCGGTGGAATTGGCCATAATCTTGTCCCCGCCTACTTCCACGGCGATCTTCTCATAGGGAATGTCGAGAAACTCCCCTCCTCCGTATTCGTTTTTGATCGCTTCGGCATCATAGAGGATCAGACCGCCTTCATTCAAACTCTGCCGATGGATCTCGACGGTGTTCCGGTCCAGCGCGACGATGATGTCCACCTTGTCGCGGGAGCAGGACACGGGCTCGTCGGCGAATCGGAGCTGGTAAAAGTTGTGGCCGCCCCGGATGCGGGACATGTAATCTTGGTGGGTGAAGACATGATAACCCAGGCGGGAGAAGACCTTGGCCAGAACGCCGCCGATAGTCTGCAGGCCCTGGCCTGCCTCCCCCCCAATCATAAGGGAATAGTCCATGTGCTCCTACCTTGAAGAATGGTTGTTCGCTTTATCGATGATCTAGTTGCCTTTCGAAATAGGCGCCTGGCAGATGGCCTGCTTTTGCCGGCAAAGGAATTGGCGCCGCTTGGGGTCGTATCTCTCCATTCATTGTGCGGAAGCGGTTCGACCCTTGTCAAACTCGAAGAGGCTGCTAACCCTGCTTCGCCGTTTATAAATCTTTCAGGGACCGAGGCCGGGCCAGCCAGGCTCCCGTCTCTGTTCCCCTACCATGGAATGGAGCGTCTTTTCCAAATCCCTAAATTATGATAATCTCGCAAAAGCCGCTTCATTAGGCGGATGGGAACGCGGAAACAACGACTTGTACTGCACGCCCGTGGGAATCCAGGTTTTCCGATTCCGACAAAATGGAGTATGAATATGGATGTCGCCCCCGCAAGCCGGCGGCGGATTTGCGGAAACTATTCCGAATAAAACACAGCGGGGATCGGACTCCGGAAAGATCGCCGTCTTGACACCTGATCGCCGATCCTGGTCTCACAGCCAGAAACGATCGTTTTCATAAGGCAGACATGACCCACCAGACCTCCGACCCGTTCGGCTCCATCCCTATTGCCGGCGAAGAAAAGGAAGGGGAAGATCGAGAAACCCAACAGCTTCCTCCTGCGGCCGAAGAGCGGCCTCAAGCTGAAAAGCCGGTTTCTTCGCCGCCCCTGCCCCGCCATTCCCGCCTGAAGCGGGCCCGGCGGACCTCGGACCGGTGGCGGCGCCGCCTGACCTGGCTGGGGGTCGTGCCGGCAACCGGCTTTGTCCTCTATCTCCTGGCCGGCTATCTGCTCGTGCCCTATCTGCTCGGCAGCGTTCTGCCAGGGCGGCTGGCCCGCATCCTGGACCGACCGGTGACCGTGGGTGCCGCCAGCTTCAACCCGTTCACTCTCAGCGTTACCCTCCGGGACGGCATCATCGGCCCCCGGCTGACCGATCCGGCCGAAGGCATTGATCCACTCCTTTCATTCGGCCGCCTGAAGCTTGATTTGGCCGCCGCCGGCATTCCCAAACGAGGCCTGATCTGCGAAGAAGTGACCGCCGACCGACTGGTCATACACCTGGTGCGGCGGCAGGACGGCACTTACAATCTCCAGGAACTGCTGCCCCCCGCCACCGACCGATTGCGCATCTCCCTCAACAATATCAGCATCCGAAACAGCCGTCTGCTTTTTGCCGACCGTCCGACCGGCGC
>JARRJE010000361.1:0-4317 GCA_037379765.1 Deltaproteobacteria bacterium | reverse complement strand
AGTAGCGTTACAAGGAAGGCCACTCCCATCGCGCCCGGGTGAGGAACCTGATTTCCCCCCTTCATTACGACAAGGAGATGGTCGGCGTTCCAGAGGAATTCCTGCAGCAGATCAGGCAGGCTTTGAAAAATCTTCGCGACAAGGACAACGTCGTCGTCAAGTTCATCGCCTATACCGATAATGCCCCGCTTGTCGGGCGGGACAAACGCATCTACGGCAACCATATGGGATTGTCGAAGGCGGTCGCCCGGCGAGTCGCCCTCTCCGTCCAGGAAGCCCTGAAGCTTCCCAATTCCGCCATGGAAGTGGAAGGAAAAGGGGCGACGCGGCCTGTCGCGTCCAATGATACGTTACAGGGACGAGAGCTGAACCGGCGCGTTGAGGTGGAGTTCTGGCACGATGATCCTCTGCAGGACCTGCCCGATGAGCCGCAGATATGCCCGGATACCGGCGGGAGCGAAACGGTTACCCGTGTCTACAACTCGCCGTCAGGCGGCATCGATCCGATCCTGTTCGAAAACGGAAAACCGGTCTTGCCTGCGGGTTGCACCGAGCGGCTGCACCAGATCATGGATGAGATCGAAGACAAGACCAATGTTCGCTTGCGGTTCATCGGCTATACCGGGGATGAACGGCTGGATCGGCGTACTGCTGCTATCTATGGAGATGACATCGGCCTGTCCACCGCACGTGCCCGCCGGGCCATGGCGGCCGTCTGCTACCAGATGGGCTTGGACCAGAGTCGGGAAGAATTTGAAGGTCGTGGGTATGTCCAGTCCGACGACGTGGTGAACACCGGCTTCATCGAGTCGGACACCTCCCGGGTCGAGGTGCAAGTCGTCTACGACGAGGCTGTCCTTCTCGATGACTACGAGGGCGTGGAGGTCACTCCTATCACCCGAGAAGTGAGTCCGGCCGATCCCTTCTCCCTGAATCTCATGCGCATCACGACCGATGGCAAACCGATCGATGATCCGGGCAAGAGCATCCCGGACGTGCAGCGCTGTACGGACGTGGCCCTGGACGGCGCTCAAATCCAGTTCAAATACGACAACCTGAAGGTGGAGCCGCGGTTGAACGTAACGGCCTGGCCGCGCACTATCCGTTATCAGGATGAAGCAGACACGGAGTTCGCCGAGAATCTGGTCAGCTTCCGTTTGTATACGAACTACCACAGCTTCATCGCGCGGGCGGAGGTCAGAATTTTCGATAAGGAACAGTCCGTCCGCGATACGCCTTTTGCCGCCATCAAAATGAATGATAACGGCATGGCGCAATGGCAGCCCTCCTTCGCGTCCTATACCGCGCCGGGCCGTGAGTTGAAATACCTGGTCCGCGTATATGACAAGGATGGGCACTTCGATGAGACTACTCCCCAGCCTCTATGGGTGGTGGACCGGATTGATGTGGCTGGCGGGGTATGCCATACCTGTGGATGGCAAAGGCCGGTTCGTAGGGGAAGAAAATCTGCCGGAGGGCATGCACACCGTCGAAGTTGCCGTTCTCGACAAGGAGGGCAACGGTGATTTGTACCTGCGCGATCTGGACTTGAAAAAGCGCGACTGGTTTACGGTGGGGATCGCCGACCTGACTCTGTCCGCCAACAAGACCAACGGCCCGGCCGACCTCCTTGCCCCGGATGAACCGCAATACAGTGATGATATCGATCTTCAAGGGCGGCTCGCGTTCTATACGAAAGGCAAGTTCGGCAATGACTGGGGATTGACGGCTAGCGCCGATACGCGCGAGGGTCCGCTGGACGAGATCTTCACCGACTTCCTGGACAAGTCACCCGAGGCACTGTTCAGGCGGATCGACCCTGATTACCACTACCCGACCTTTGGCGACGACAGCACCGTTGTCCAAGATGCACCGACCCTGGGCAAGTTCTATCTCCGATTGACAAAGGAGGAAAACTACGGGCTCTGGGGCAACTTCAGGATCGGGTATCTCGACAATTACCTGGCGCATGTGGACCGAGGACTGTACGGCGCGAACCTCCATTATCAGACCCGGACAGCCACCAGCTTCGGTGAGCCCCGCTTCCTGGCCGACGGGTTCGCCGCTGAACCGGGGACGGTCGCTGAGCGTGATGAATTCCGGGGAACCGACGGGTCGCTTTATTACCTGCGCCGGCAGGATATTCTTCAGGGTTCCGAGCGCGTGCGTATCGAGATCCGTGACAAGGATTCACGCATGGTGCTGGGGGTCAAGAACCTGGTCCCGGTCCTCGATTACGACATCGATTACCTGCAGGGTCGCATCCTGCTCTCCCAGCCGCTGCCCTCCACCGCCGACGACAACCTGCTGGTGCAAAGCAGTTCGGTCAGCGGCAATCCTGTCTTCCTGGTGGTCCGATATGAATTCACCCCCGGTGTCGATAGCTTGGACACCATGGCCACCGGCGGCCGGCTGCATTACTGGCTCAACGACAACGTCAAGGTCGGAGTGACCACCAACCGGGATGAGCAGGGAGAGAGCAAAAACAACCTGGATGGAGCGGATTTGACCATCCGCAAATCCTCGGAGTCATGGGTCAGGCTCGAAACCGGCCGCACCGAAGGCCCGGGTGTGCTCACCACGGGCTCCGCCAACGGCGGATTCGATATCGAACCGTTTGTTCCACTGGACGGCAACGATGCTGAGGCTTGGGCGTATCGCGTCGATTCCAGCCTCGGATTGAAGGACTTCTTCGAGGACGGGCGTGGAAAATTCACTTTCTACCTGCAGGATCTCGGGGCGGGCTATTCGGCCCCGGGCCTGGCCACTGACCGGGAGGTGACCCAGTACGGTGGTACGGCGGCCCTGCCCTTCTCGGACCGGATCAATATGCGCCTCAAGTCCGACGTCCGGGATCAGAACGAGGGGCTTGATACGGAGGCCAGCGAGCTCGATCTCAATTACCGGGCTGGGGAACACTGGACCGTTAGCTCGGGGGTGCGCCACGACAGCCGGACGGACAACTCGCCGGTAGTTCCTCCGACTCAGGAAGAGGGCGATCGTACGGATGTGGTCGGTCGGCTACTGTATGACTCCCATGGACCCTGGAATGTCTATGGCTTTGGCCAGGGGTCGGTCCAGAGGACAGGAAACCGGGAGAGCAACGGACGGGTCGGTGCCGGCGGCAGCTACCAGGTGACTGATCGCTTCAAAGCCAACGGTGAAGTTTCCGGCGGGGGTATGGGGGCAAGCGGCCGACTGGGAACGGAGTTTCTGTATTCCGACCGGACCACACTTTACCTCAATTATACCCTCGAAAACGAGCGTACTGACAATGGTCTGCGGGCCAGAAAGGGCAATATGGCCACCGGGTTCCGCACACGCTATGGGGACAGCGCCAGTGCCTACGTCGAAGAACGCTACACTTACGGCGACGTGCCGACGGGATTGATGCACTCTGCCGGCGTGCGGTTTACGCCCTTCGATCATCTCAATTTGGGTGCGAATATCGATTTCGGCACGCTCATGGATTATCAGACGGCGGCTAAGCTCAAGAGAACAGCGGCGGGAGTGAGCATCGGCTACGGGTTCCAGTCGCTGAAGCTCGCCAGTGCCCTGGAATACCGGGTGGACGATTCCGAGCAGCTTGATACCAGCACCACCAAGCGCACCACCTGGCTGACAAGAAACAGCTTCGGGTATCAATTGTCTCCGGACTGGCGGCTCATCGGCAGATTCGATTACGGTCACAGTGAAAGCTCCCAGGGACAGTTCTTCGACGGCGATTATACCGAGGGGATCCTAGGCTACGCGTATCGTCCCGTCGATAACGACCGCCTCAATATTCTGTATAAGTATACCTATTTTTACAACGTCCCCACGGCCGATCAGGAGGCCGTTGCCGGTTCCACCAGCCCAATCCAGATCAGCCACATCTGGGCGGCGGATATCATGTATGACCTGACGTCGCGTTGGACCCTGGGAGGCAAGTACGCATATCGCTATGGCCAGGTGAGCCAGGATCGGGTCAACCGGGAGTTCTTTGCCAGCCGTGCCCACCTGTTTGTGCTGCGCACGGACTGGCACTTCATTTACCGCTGGGATGCCTTGTTGGAGGGACGCCTGCTCGACCTGCCCGACGCCCAGAACTGGCTCGGCGGTGCGCTGGTGGGTATCTACCGACAGCTGGGCAATTACATCAAGTTGGGGGTCGGTTACAACTTCAGTAAATTCTCGGATGATCTGACCGACTTGAATTACGATCACCAGGGGCTGTTTCTTGTCAGCCAGGTGGTGCGCTTGGTGGTGCTGGTATCAAGCTGCTCGGAATCGTCCACCCGGTATTCCAGGGCACTGGCGAGCTTCAGCGACTGGAAC
>JARRJE010000360.1:2923-5772 GCA_037379765.1 Deltaproteobacteria bacterium | reverse complement strand
ACACGGCGGTACGTTACGGCTACAGGGTTAACGGTCCCTACGACCCGCGGGGCAGCGGCCATTTCTAACGCCCCGACCGCATTCTTCTCGACCCTTACGCCCGGGCGCTCCACGGTGGAAGCACTTGGGGCAAGGCCACTTTTCGACGGGACCCGGACCATCCCGACGCCCGCTTTCTCCGGCGCTGCTGCATCGCAGACGAGGAATTCGACTGGGAAGGCGACCGGCCCTTGAACATTCCCTTGAAGGATTCGATCATCTACGAGCTGCACGTTCGCGGCTTCACGGCCCATCCGAGCGCCGGCGTCGCCCACCCGGGCACCTACTCGGGCCTGACGGAAAAGATCCCCTATCTGAAGGAGCTCGGCATCACGGCGGTGGAGCTGCTCCCGGTTGCCGAGTTCAACGAAAACGAAAACGTCAACATCGACCCGGTCACCGGCACCCCACTCAAAAATTTCTGGGGCTACAGTCCGCTCGCCTTTTTCGCGCCCAAAGCGTCCTATGCGGCAGAAGGCCGCAACGGCCGGCAGGTCCGCGAGTTCAAGGAAATGGTCAAGGCCTTTCACCGAGCAGGCATCGAGGTTATCCTCGACGTGGTCTTCAACCACACCGCCGAGGGCGGCAGCGACGGACCGGTCATCAGCTTCCGCGGGCTCGACAACACCATCTACTACCTGCTCGCCCCCGAGACCCGGGAGTATCTCAATTTTTCCGGGTGCGGCAACACCATGAACTGCAATCATCCCCTGGTGCGTTCACTCATCACCGACTGCCTTCATTACTGGGTCACCGAGATGCACGTGGACGGCTTCCGGTTCGATCTGGCCTCCATCCTGGGCCGGGACCGGGAAGGCAAGCTGCTCGCCAATCCGCCGGTGGTGGAGCGGATCGCCGAGGACCCCGTTCTGGCCCGCACCAAAATCATCGCCGAGGCCTGGGATGCGGCGGGCCTTTACCAGGTGGGCAGCTTTTCCACCAGCAGCCGCTGGGCCGAGTGGAACGGCCGCTATCGCGACGACGTACGCGCCTTCATGGCCGGCCACGAAGGCGGAGTGTCCGCCCTGGCCACCCGGATTGCCGGCAGCTCCGATCTTTACGGCCACGGCGGCCGCCGCCCATGCAACAGCATCAACTACGTCACCGCCCACGACGGCTTCACCCTGTACGACCTGGTGAGCTACAACCGCAAGGACACCCTGCGAAACGGAGAGGACAACCGGGACGGCAGCGACTACAACCTGAGCTGGAACTCCGGTGCGGAAGGGGAAACCGCCGAGCCCGAAATCAAGCGGCTGCGCTGCAGGCGGCTCCGCACCTTTGCCGTGATCCTTTTTCTCTCCCAGGGCGTGCCCATGTTCGTGGCCGGCGACGAATTCGGCCGCAGCCAGCAGGGCAACAACAACGCCTATTGCCAGGACAACGAGATTTCCTGGCTCGACTGGGACCTTACCGCCCGCAACGCTGACCTCCTCCGTTTCTTCCGGCTGCTCATCGGCCTGCGCCGGAAGCACCCCGTTTTCCGCCGGGCCGATTTCTTCACCGCCGGAACCGCAAAAGAACCGGAGATCAGCTGGCACGGGGTGAACGGGAGCCCCGTCGACTGGGGTCCCACCGCCAAGACCCTTGCCTTTTGGTTGCGGGGCACAGCGGCGCCGGGCAACGACAATCATGATTTTTACGTGATGCTGAACGGTCATCTCGCATCCATGCGGTTTCAGGTCCCGCCCTCTCTCGGAAACCGCTGGCGGCTGGTGATCGACACCGGCGCGGCGCCGCCCCAAGACATTTTTCCCGAAGAAGAAGCGCGGCCTCTTGTCGGCCGGGAGGTCGAGGTGGCCGGCATGGGCGCCGTAGTACTCATCCGCCCCCGATAAAGGTTCACAGGCACCGCATCTACTTTGTCATCGGCCAGCTTACGTACACCAGTATCCGCGTATCTGCGGCACCTGTGAACCTTTATCCAAAACGGAATCTCAATATGGCTAACTCTGCCCCCGATGGAGTGAAACGATGGATCTTCTCTTCATTGGCGATTCTCTGATCGAGTTTTGCGATTGGCAGTCCGCCTTCCCGGCGCACCGGATTGAGAACCTCGGCCGGGCCGGGGAAACGGTCGAGGAGCTCCTGGCCCGCGCCCCGCAGGTGACAGCGAGCCGACCCGCTCCGGACGGGCTGCTCGTCATGAGCGGCACCAACAACCTCGCTGGAGAGGATTACGGCTTCCTTCCCGGCTATGAAAAAGTCCTCGGCCATTTCGGCGCCGCCTTCCCTGCCGCCCGCATCGCGGTGAACAGCCTTCTGCCCCTTCGGCTGCCCTGGCTGTCTTCAAGCGCCGTTCCCCGGTTGAACGAGGGGTTGGCCGCCCTGGCCGCCCGCAAGGGGAGTCTCTTCATCGACGCTTACTCGACTTTCCTCGCAGCGGACCGGCCGTTGGACGCTCTTCTCTTCGAGGACGGCGTCCATCTGCGGCCGGCGGCCTACCGTCTGTGGGCGAAGGTCATCGCCGCCTGTTTCTGCCTATAATTTATCGATATCGCAAAAAACCTGCGATACCGACCGGGCCGCGCCCTGCAACCTGGTGTGTCAGCATTCCCGCCCGCCGGGATTTGATGCCTTTTGCGAGACCATCATAATTTGCCGATATCACATTTTTTCTCTTCTCCTTCGATTTCCCCCTAGACAAAATTGTCATTCACTGATATGTTTCCCTTTTGCTTATAACACAAAATTGTAAAACATTTTCGCTTTGCCTCACCGGAGTTTCCTTATGTCAGACGTTGCCCTCAAGAAGCCGGAAACCAGTTACGAGCTGGCCGAATTGTCCTGCCTGTACGAAATCACCAGGG
>JARRJE010000360.1:0-2913 GCA_037379765.1 Deltaproteobacteria bacterium | reverse complement strand
TCACCAGGGCGTTGGCCGCCACCATGGACCTGCGTGAATGTCTCCGCCAGGCCATCGAGATCCTCTGCTCTCGGACCGAGATGGCCAACGGCACCATCTCCATTGTCAATCCGGTCACCGGCCAGCTCGAGATCGAAGTGGCGCCCGGCCTTACCGCCGAGGCCCGCAAGCGCGGCAAGTACCAGATCGGCGAGGGCATCACCGGCCGGGTGGTGGCCTCCGGCGCTCCCATCGTGGTGCCCCAGATCAGCGAAGAGCCCCTGTTTCTCAACCGCACCCGGGCCCGGGGCGATATCCAGCAGAAGACCCTCTCCTTCATCTGCGTCCCCATCAAGCACCGCCAGCAGGCCATCGGCGCCCTGTCCGTGGACCGGGAATACAACGAGGGAATCAATTTCGACCGGGACCTGCAGCTGCTGACCGTCCTGAGCGGCCTCATCGCCCAGACCGTCATCCGCATCCAGGCGGTGAACGAAGAACGCCGGCGGCTGGTGTCGGAGAACACCCAGCTGCGGCGGGAGCTTTCCGAGAAGTACCGGATCGCAAACATCGTCAGCAACAGCAGCCGGATGCAGGAAGTGTTCGAGATGATCCACCGGGTGGCGGACTCCAACGCCACCGTCCTTTTGCGCGGGGAGTCCGGCACCGGCAAGACCATGGTGGCCAAGGCCATTCATCACAACAGCAAGCGGGCCGGCAAGCCTTTTGTGGCCGTCAACTGCTCGGCCCTGCCCGAGACCCTGCTCGAAAGCGAGCTGTTCGGCCACGAGGCGGGCGCCTTTACCGGCGCCAGCACTGCCAAGAAGGGGCGCTTCGAGCTCGCCGAAGGGGGCACCCTTTTTCTGGACGAAATCGGCGAGCTCACCCAGAGCGTCCAGGTCAAGCTGCTCAACGTGGTCCAGGACCGGGAATTCCAGCGGCTGGGCGGCACCCGGTCCATCAAGTGCAATGTGCGGCTGGTGGCGGCCACCAACAAGGATCTGGAAAAGGCGGTGGCCGAGGGCAGCTTCCGGGAGGACCTCTACTACCGGCTGAACGTCTTTCCCATCTACCTGCCCCCCTTGCGGGAGCGGCGGACCGATATTCTCCTGCTGGCCGAATTCTTCCTTGAAAAATACAGCAAGGAAAACGACAAGAATATCCGCCGGATCTCGACCCCGGCCATCGATCTGCTCATGCAGTACCATTGGCCGGGCAACGTCCGGGAATTGCAGAACTGCATGGAGCGGGCGGTGCTCATCTGCGATGAGGACTCGATCAAGAGCTTCCATCTGCCGCCCACCCTCCAGACCGCCGACAGCATCGACACCGAGCAGGGGCCGCTCACCTTCGCCGCCGCGGTGGAGAATTTCGAACGGGAGCTCATCATCGACGCCCTCAAACGGGCCCAGGGCAACCAGACCAAAGCGGCGCAGCTGCTCGACACCAGCCTGCGCATCATCAATTACAAAATCAACAAATACGGCATCACCCCCAAACAGTTCAAAGTCGGCAAGTAGGGATCTGTTCGCCATGAACATCCTGATGCATCTCTGCTGCGGGCCCTGCACCGCCTATCCCCTCACCGCCCTGCGCGGCCAGGGGCACCGGGTGCGCGGCTTCTTCTTCAATCCCAACATCCACCCCTTCCGGGAATTCCGGAAAAGGCTCGCCGCCCTGGAGCTGCTCGCCGCCCGCACGGACCTCGAGGTGGAGTATTGCCGGGAGTACGGCCTGCGGGATTACTTAAGGCGGGTGGTGCCCCGGGAAGACCGCCGCTGCCGGATCTGCTATGAAATGCGCCTGGCGCCCACGGCCCAGCGCGCCAGGGAGACGGGCGCCGACGCCTTCACCACCACCCTTCTCTACAGCCGCTATCAGAATCACGTCCTGATCCGGGAGGTGGCCGAAGAGATGGCCGAACGCTACGGGATCCCCTTTTACTACGAAGACTTTCGGGAGGGCTGGCAGCAGGGCATCGACATGGCCATCGCCATGGAGCTCTATCGGCAGCCATACTGCGGCTGCATTTACAGCGAAGAGGAGCGCTACGATAAAAAATGGCGCCGGCGGCAGAAGGCGAGCGCCGGCAAGGGCGGGCCGCAGCCATGATCGCCACCGGCCTGGGCTCCTTTTTCCGGGCCGCGCAGGACCTCATCCTTCCGGCCCTCTGCCTCGCCTGCG
The DNA here is from genome assembly GCA_037379765.1 of Deltaproteobacteria bacterium. Taxonomy (GTDB): domain Bacteria; phylum Desulfobacterota; class Desulfobulbia; order Desulfobulbales; family UBA5123; genus JAJYKH01. Next base: position 750 of record JARRJE010000360.1, on the reverse strand, counting down.
GAGAGCGGCTGGCCTCCTCCCGGCCCCCGCTTTTCTGCCCCGCCTGCCGGGAAGACCTCCGGCCGGCGGCAAGCCCCTTGTGCTCCTGCTGCGGCCGGCCCTTTCCCCATGCGGCCGGCACCGACCACCTCTGCGCCACCTGCCTGAAAAGCTCCTGGCACTTTACCAGGGCCCGGGCGCTCTTTCTCTACACACCTCCCGTCGCCCGGGCCATCCACCGCCTGAAGTACGACCGTTCCACGGCCGGTCTTGCCACCTTCCGTCTCTTTTTCGAGGCCCGGCGGGCGGAGCTCGCCCTGGCCGCCTTCGACCGGATCGTGCCGGTGCCGCTTCATCCCGGCCGGCTGCGGCAGCGCGGCTTCAATCAGGCCCTGCTGCTCGCCCGCAGCTTCTTTCCCGGAGACCGGGCCGTGCGGGCCGACCTTCTCGAGCGGTCGCGGGCCACCCCGCCCCAGACCGGCCTTTCCGGCGAGGTGCGCCGCCGCAACCTGAAGGGGGCCTTCCGGGCGGCCGCCCCCCAAGAGGTCGACGGCCGGACCGTTCTCCTTGTCGATGACGTTTTCACCACCGGGGCCACGGCCGACGAGTGCGCCCGGACCCTTCGCCGGGCCGGGGCGGCCGAGGTGCAGGTGCTGACTCTGGCCCGGGTGGAGGATTAGGATTGACAGACCTGGTATAATGCGCCGACGGCGAATCCGACGCCGACTGCGAAAAAACTCTTGCCAGGCTAAGATCCTATGGTATTTATGT
>JARRJE010000359.1:0-2913 GCA_037379765.1 Deltaproteobacteria bacterium | reverse complement strand
TGGCCACTGTATTCTATCTCAAGCCGATCGATGGTTGTGTTTAACTTGGCCGCCCTGCCCTCCATCGAGAAGGTGCGCTTCGTCAGCTCCGGCACCGAGGCCACCATGAGCGCGGTGAGGCTGGCCCGAGGGTTTACCGGCCGCAAGATCGTCGTGAAGTTTGACGGCTGCTATCACGGCCACGGGGATACTTTTCTGGTCAAGGCAGGCTCGGGGGTGGTCACCCTGGGCATCCCGGGCAGTCCCGGTGTCCCCGAGGACATCGTCAAGAACACCGTCTCCATTCCTTACAACGACCCGGTTACCCTGGAAAAAACCCTGCGGGACGGCAAGCTCGACATCGCCTGTGTGATCGTTGAGCCGGTGGCCGGCAACATGGGGGTCATTCCGCCCGCGCCCGGCTTTCTTGAAAAACTGCGCGCACTAACGGCCGAGCTCGGCATCGTCCTCATTTTCGACGAGGTGATCACCGGCTTCCGGCTGGGACTCGGCGGCGCTCAAGGGCGGTTCGGCATCATTCCCGACCTCACCTGCCTGGGCAAGATCATCGGCGGCGGTCTACCGGTGGGGGCCTACGGCGGCAAAAAGGAGATCATGGACATGATTGCCCCTGACGGCCCGATTTACCAGGCGGGCACCCTCTCCGGCAATCCGCTGGCCATGGCCGCCGGCATCGCCACTGTGAAGTCCCTCAAGACTACGGGACTCTATGACGAATTGGAGGAAAAGGCGGCCTTTTTTGCAGATGGACTGAAGACTCTCTCAGAAGAGTACCTGCCAGGGGGCGTCACCCTCAACCGCATCGGCTCGATGATGACCGCCTTCTTCACCGCTGGGCCAGTCAGCGATTTCACCTCCGCCATGACGAGCGATACCGGTCGTTACGCCGCCTACTGGCAAGAAATGCTGAACCAGGGCGTATATCTGGCGCCCTCCCAGTTCGAAGCCGCTTTCATCTCGGCTGCCCACAGCCGACAAGATCTGGAAATAACGCTTGAAAAAACTGAATCGGCATTCAAGAAATTGGCAAAATAACAAAAAAGCCGTTGACTTTGGACACGTCCCATGATACCAATCGGAGCGGTTTTGTTACCCGGAAATCCGCCGCCCGCCCCTGAAAAAAGGGGGAGCTGATGTCCGATCAGCGCAAGGAAATCATAAAGATGCTGGCCGATTTCGGCACCATCGGCATGACGATGGCCTTTTCCATCTTCATCGGCCTCGGCATCGGCTATTTTCTGGACCACAGGGTTTTCGGCGGCAAGACCGCGCCGTGGCTGACCCTCATTTTTATGGCACTCGGGATTGTGGCTGCCTTCAAAAACCTCTTCATGATGGCCAAACGCAAGGATCTGTAGCGATTGCTCGATATGGATGCAACCATCCTCAAAAAGGTTCAGATCCTCAGTTGGCTGCTGGCGGCCTCAATGGGCCTTGCGGCATGGTTCAGCTTTTCGGATACAATGGCCAAGGGGGTTCTCATCGGCGGGACGATCGCTGCCTCCAGCTTCGGCTTCCTGCAGCGGGATCTGCGTCGGTTGCTCAGTAGCCCGCTCTCAGCGAGCAAAGGCCGCTTTTTCATAAAGTATTATGCCCGCCTCACCCTGCTGGCGGCCCTGCTGTTCTGGTTGGTCAAATCCGGTCAGATTCAGGTGTTCGGGCTGCTGTTGGGGTTATCCGCAGTCCTGCTCAGCATCGCAGTGGTCATGGCTGGCGAGGCAAAAAAATTATATTTTTCGGCGAAGGAGGCTTCGTAAGCTGCCATGGAACATCCGATACTATTCATCTCTCTCATCCTAAAAGCGCTGCATCTGCCGGTTCCCCACCAATTGGTTGGGGAAACCCTGCTTCAGAAAATCCTCTCGCCCCACATGACATACACCTGGCTGGTCATGATCTTCCTGATCATCGTTCCCAAGCTGACCTTGGGCAAGATGGAAATGATCCCGGGCAAGGCTCAAAACTTCTGGGAAGCGGTCATCGCGGGCATGGAAGGGTTCATGGCCGAAAATATGGGTCGGGAAGGCGCCCGGATGATGTTCCCCATGCTGGCCACCTTCTCCCTTTACATCCTGGTGTCCAACCTGATCGGGCTCATCCCGGGCTTCGTATCACCCACCGCTAATCTGAACGTCACCCTCGGCTGCACCCTGATCGTCATCATCACCACCCACATTCTGGGGATCAAATATCATGGCGCCAAATACATCAAGCATTTCCTCGGTCCCATTTGGTGGATGACGCCGCTGTTATTTCCCATCGAGATCATCAGCCACTTTGGCCGGATCTTGTCCCTCTCTGTGCGGCTCTTCGGCAACATCATGGCCAAGGAAACTTTGCTCGCCATTCTCTTCATGCTGGGCGGCGCCTATTTTGCGCCGTTGCCGATCATGGTTCTGGGCGTCTTTGTCTCCGGGGTCCAAGCCTTAGTCTTCGTGCTGCTGTCCGTTGTTTACTTCTCGGGGGCCATGGAGCACGCACACTAACGAATTCTGTTCTTCGCTGAGAAGAAGGCCATATCGATCAAATTTTATTGAGGAGGAAAGTTGAAATGAAAAAGGCAACCCTGAGTTCATTCCTGACCATCCTGCTGGTGCTTGGACTTGCCAGCCTGGCTATGGCTGCTGAGGGCGATGCTGCCGGTGGCGGCATGATGGCCATGACTATGCCCCTGGCGGTGGTTTGCTTAGGCGCTGCTATCGGCGTCGGCCTGGCCGCTCTGGGCTGCGGTGCCGGCATGGGCTCCGGCATCGATGGTGCTTGCCTCGGCATTGCCCGTAATCCGGAAGCCTCCGGCAAGATTACCGTGACCATGATCCTTGGTCTGGCCCTTATCGAGTCTCTGACCATTTATGCTCTGGTCATCGGCCTGATCTTGCTCTATGCCAACCCCTTGCTTCCCTAAGTTGAAGG
>JARRJE010000358.1:0-2918 GCA_037379765.1 Deltaproteobacteria bacterium | reverse complement strand
AAAATGAAGGAATCTCTCAAAGCCCCTTCCTGGGGGATTGCGATTGCCATCCTGCTGATCTTCCTGCTCATGTATTTCTCGCAGGAAGGCCTCAAACAGGAGACGCAGCGGTATCCCATCGAATACAGTCAGTTTCTGGCGCAACTGGAAGCAGGCCATATCGCCTCCGTTTCCATCAAGGGACTGCGGGTCAAGGGGGCTTTCGGCAAAAAGGTCAAGCTCAAGATTCCCGCCAGGGAAAAGCCGGTCGAGGTGAAGGACTTTCAGACCAACCTGCCCAGCTTCCAGGGCGAGGAGCTCATCGATAAACTCCGGGCCAAAAAGGTTGCCATCCAGGTGGAGCCTGCCCAGGGAAGTGGTCTGTGGCAGGTCCTCATCTGGATTCTTCCCTGGGTCCTTATCATCGGGGTCTGGGTCTTTATCATGAGAAGGTCGGGTCAGCAGATGATGGGGGGAGGCAGGGGCGGTCCCTTCGGTTTCGGGCAGAGCAAGGCCCGTCTGTATGACGTGACCCAGCCCAAGGTGTCGTATGAGGATGTGGCCGGCCTGCAGAACGTGAAAAAAGAGCTCCACGAGATCATCGAATTCCTGAAGGATCCGGCGAAGTTCACGAGAATTGGCGCGGAAATCCCCAAGGGGGTGCTCCTGGTGGGGCCTCCCGGCTCCGGCAAGACCCTTCTTGCCAAAGCCACCGCCGGGGAAGCGGGGGTGCCCTTTTACAGTGTGAGCGCCTCAGAGTTCATCGAAATGTTCGTCGGGGTCGGTGCTTCCCGGGTGCGGGACATGTTCAACCGGGCCAAGGAGACCAAGCCTTCCCTTATTTTCATTGATGAGATCGACGCCGTAGGACGCACTCGAGGCGCAGGTCTGGGCGGAGGGCATGACGAGCGGGAGCAGACCCTGAATCAGCTCCTGAGCGAAATGGACGGATTCGATCCTAATGAGGGCGTCATCGTGATCGCCGCCACCAACAGGCCGGACGTCCTGGATCCTGCCCTTCTCAGGCCGGGGAGGTTCGACCGGCAGCTGGTCATCCAGAAACCGGGCTGGAAGGAGAGGCAGGCTATTCTTCAAGTCCATACCCGGAACAAGAAAATGGCAGATAAAGTGGACCTGGAGCGGCTGGCCAGGGAAACCCCGGGGATGACCGGGGCGGACCTGGAGAACCTGGTGAACGAAGCGGCGCTCGTGGCCCTGAGGCACAACAAGGAAAGGATCGACACCGACGATCTGGAGGAAGCCAAGGACAAAATCCTGATGGGCACGGTCCGCGAGGAAGTGATGAGCGACTCTGAAAAGCGGATCACCGCCTACCATGAAGCCGGCCACACCCTGGCGGCCTGGGAGCTTCCCGGCTCCGATCCCATCCACAAGGTGAGCATCCTGCCCCGGGGGATGTCCATGGGGGCCACCCAGATCGTGCCCGAAGAGGACCGGCACTATTATCCCAAGAAATACCTGGAGAACAGGATCACTGTGGCGCTGGCCGGGCGGGTGGCCGAGAAGCTCGTCTTCGAAGATATCAGCACCGGCGCCCAGAGCGATCTGAAAGAAGCCACTGCCATGGCCGAGCGCATGGTGGGCCAATGGGGAATGAGCGAGAAGGTGGGTCCCGTGAGCCTGGGCCGGGGCGAAGAGCATCCCTTCCTCGGCCGGGAGCTGGCGGTGCCCAAAAAGTACAGCGATGAGCTGGCTTGGCTCATGGACCAGGAGATCCGCCGGTTCATCGTCGAAGCCGAGAAGCACGCCCGATCGATTCTCACCGAAAACAGGGACAACCTGGACAAACTGGCCGAAGCCCTCCTCAAGGAGGAGACTCTGGAGATGGCTGCCATAGAGAAGATTATTGGCCACCCCCGGAAAAGAAACGAACACGATTGACACTTTTTCTGGTTGAAAGTCGCCTGACAAGCCGATGACTTTTTGCTTGACAAAGGATCGCGCTCCCGAATGAAAATGGAGATAGGTCGACTTCCGGCAGATCCAATGCCCTGCCGCAGGGAGGTTCCTCTCCCCAACTGAAATAACTGACAATTTCGCAAAGAGTTCCGATCTTGGCGGGTGGAACGAGAAGGCAGCAACCCTAACCTGTGGACGTCGGCGGAGCGGTTTTGGCACAGCCGGCAAAAAAGAGCGAGGCGCGGTATGCGAACGAGGTTCGGAAAAGCTGGTAAGTGGCTGGGGTTGAGCTTGGTGGCCGTGATGGCAGGATGCGCCACGGTGGAGCCGCCCAAAGCCCAGATGGCCACCGCTGAGGCGGCGATCGACCGGGCCCAGGAAAGCGAGGCGACTTCGTATGCGCCGGTGGAGATGCAAAGGGCACGGGAAGAGATGCGGGCGGCGAGGTCGGCCCTCGATAAGGAGAAGTACGTGGAGGCCCGGCGTCAGGCTGAGAAGGCGGCGGTTGATGCCCGTCTGGCAGAGGCCCGGGCGCAGAGCGAGCAGACTAAGAAAATCGTCCAGGAGCTGCGGGCGACCATTGAGACCCTTCGGCAGGAGATCCAGCGTCGGCAGAATCAGCAATGATTGAAACGGAGGCGACATCATGTGGATGAGAAATGGCTCCGGTATGAGATGGCTGGCGATCTGCCTGGCCGGTCTGTTCGTCGCCGGTTGCGCCGCCAAGGAGAACACGGCTCTGGAACAGGCGAAGGCCACTTACTCCCAGGCCGAGAGCAATCCGGAAGTGGTTTCCAATGCGCCGCTCATGTTGCGGGATGCCGGAGAGACCCTCAGCCGGGCCGAGCAGGCGGAGAACTGGGATGAATCCACCCATCTTGCCTATCTGGCGGAGCGGAAAGCGCAGACCGCCATTGCCATGGCTGACAAGCAGGAGGCCCAGAAAGAGGCGGCCCGGTTAGGACAGGAGAAGCAGCTGCTTCTCCTGCAGGCCCGTGAAGCCGAGGCGGAGCGGGCCC
>JARRJE010000357.1:0-4466 GCA_037379765.1 Deltaproteobacteria bacterium | reverse complement strand
TACAAGGGAGCCGGATTTGTGGTTCCGGTTGCCGGCACCATCAGCCTGATGCCCGGTACTGCCTCCGATCCAGCTTACCGTCGCATCGACGTCGACGTGAATACCGGAAAGGTGAAGGGCCTCTTCTAACTAATTTTCATCCTTCTGTTCGAGTATTAGAGGCGGGTCGCCGAAAATTTCAAGGCCCGCCTTTTTTATATGAGAATATTTGATAACCTCGCAAAACGTATCAGTATGCGAAGGTCTGTCACGCTAAAACAAGGATTTAGGCCGGAATATCCGGTATAATCACAATTTTTTGAGGTTAGTTCAATTATTTCGTTATTGTCAGTGCAGGAAAGAGAAGGTAGATTGATGAACTGAATTTAAAAAAATCTTCTTTACGCGCCTCGGTCAAAGATCAGTCCGGTGCCGGCAAAGTGCGGATCGGCGAATTGCTCCGCAAGGAAGGGCAGATCACCAGCAATCAGATGCAGCATGCGATCAATACCCAGAAGAAGACCAAGGGCCGTCTCAGCAGCATCCTGATCAACCTGGGTTACATCGAAGAAGACACTGTCGTCAAGGTCCTCAGTCGGAATTACAACTATCCCACCGTTACCATTGAGAAGGAGCCCCCTGATCCCGAAGTCCTCAAAATTCTTCCCTATCAAAAAGCCAAGCAATACCTTGCTTTTCCACTGAAGATTTCCGGCAAAACCCTGCGGGTGACTATGGCCGAGCCCACCGACACTGCGGCGGTGGAGGAATTGCAGACCGCGGTCCGCCGGGGTTTGAGCGTCTGCGTTTCCACGGAAAGGGAGATCGTCGAGGCCTATCGTAAATATTACAAAATCGACGATAAAGAGTACAAAAGCTTCTTTGCTGGAGCCTTTGACATAGAGGAAGAGGAAGAAGAAATCACCGAAATCGACGACTTCGGGGCCCTGGCCTCCGAAGCGGCGGATGGAATGGAGCTGGAAAGCATCCAGGAAGACGATGTTCTCGGCAACGATCAATATTCCGCCTCGGATGCGCCCATCATCAAGCTGGTGAACGGGATTCTTCTGAAGGCGGTGCGGGACGGGGTGAGCGATATCCACATCGAACCGTATGAGAAGTCGCTCCAGGTCCGATACCGCATGGACGGCTCCTTGTTTCGTTCCATGAACCTCCCGCTTTCGATCAAAAACGCCTTGACCTCCCGGATCAAAATCCTTTCCGCGCTTGATATTACCGAACGGCGGGTGCCGCAGGACGGGCGGATCCGAATGCGGGTAGGCAAGAACAGAGCAGTGGATTTTCGGGTTTCCACCCTTCCGACTCTCTTCGGAGAGAGTGTTGTTCTCCGTATTCTTGACAAAGGTAGTCTTAACGTCGATCTCACCAAGCTGGGTTTCGAGGCCAAGACCTTTAAAGCCTTGAAACGCTGCATCTACCAACCGCAGGGTCTCTTGCTGGTCACCGGCCCCACCGGTTCCGGCAAGACGGTGACCCTTTATTCCATACTCAACTCACTCAATAGCGAGGACACAAAAATCCTCACCGCCGAAGACCCGGTGGTGACCGGCCACCTCGTTTTCAGCACTTAGCATAACAACGACTGCGCGGCGACCATCGTCCGACTTGTCGATATCGGCATTCCCCCCTTCATGTTGGCCTCGGCAGTGACCATGGTTCTCTCCCAGCGACTGGCCCGGCGCCTCTGCGTACACTGCAAAAAGCCGATTGAAAAGCCGCCTGCTCCTGAGCTGATCGAAATGGGCTTCGATGAGGACGAGATCGAGAATCTGGTTATCCATGGGCCCCAGGGTTGTCGCAAGTGCAATGGCCTCGGCTATAAGGGCCGAGTAGGCCTGTTCGAGTTAATGGAGGTGACCAGTGAGGTGGCCAAGGCGATCAGTGCGGAAGTGCCGGAGGATCAGTTGCGGAAGATCGCCATCCAAGAGGGGATGACTCCCCTCCGGGAAGCAGGGCTCCAGAAGGTCAGGGAGGGAGTCACCAGCATTGAGGAGGTGCTCCGGCGGACAGTGATTACCGAGGAAAGCCTGCCCGCCTATCTGGTCCAGCCCGACATCGAAGAATATAAGGACGGCGATTACGTCATCCGACAAGGCAATACAGATAAGGATTTTTTCAAGCTGGTAAACGGCGCGCTAATGGTGGTCAAAGACGGCAAAAAGATCGCCGGAATCACTCAGCCTGACGAATATTTCGGAGAGATGTCCGCCATTTCCGGGAAGCCGCGCACGGCCTCCATCATCGCCAAAGGCCGTTGTCGGGTCAAACGTTTTCCCGGCGACAAGTTGATGGAGGTCGTCGAAAAATATCCTGATGTGGCGAAGCATTTGTTCAAGACCATTGTCAGTCGCCTCAGTCAAGCAAATGGGATCATGGTTAAATTGGCCAACAATCGTATGAAGAAACCAAATTAGCCTCCATTCTTCTGAAAGAAATCTTCCCATAAACTGCTTGAAAAATGGAATAGAATTCGTTATTCCTAGTTGCTCTGCCCTGGTTCATCCCCCCTCACTATTCTGAAAACAGACGGAATTGCCGAAGGATGCTGAACGCAAGAGGGGAAGTTTACTCTCGATTTAGAGGGCTTCGAAATCGCTTTTACTTTTGCATATACTCGAGTTTTTAAAGATTAAACGAACGATAACAAGATTTTTTGACAAGGAGAAGGATGCATGAGTGCTAAGATCATTAGCGGAACCGAGATTGCGAAGGCCATTCGTGAAGAGTTGAAGACGGAAGTCGCCAAGCTCAAGGAAAAACACAACGTAGTTCCGGGCCTGGTGACCATTCTCGTGGGCGATGATCCTGCCTCCCAATCCTACGTGACCGCTAAAAATAAGACCGCCCATGCCCTGGGCATCCACTCCGAGCAAGTAACTCTGCCCGCCGATACCAGTGAGCAGGAAGTGCTCGCCCTGGTCGCCAAGTACAATCAGGATGCAAACATCAACGGCATTCTCGTGCAGTTGCCTCTTCCCAAGCACATTAATGAGACCAAGGTCCTCTATGCCATCGCCCCCGATAAAGACGTCGATGGCTTCCATCCAGTGAACGTAGGCAAAATGGTTCTGGGCGAGCAGTGTTTTCTCCCCTGCACCCCGCACGGCATACTGGAACTCCTTACACGCAGCGGCGTCGAGACCAGTGGTGCCGAGGTGGTGATTATCGGCCGCTCCAACATCGTGGGCAAGCCGATCGCCAACCTCATGCTCCAGAAGAGGCCGGCAGGTAATGCCACCATCACTCTTTGTCACACTCGCACCAAAGACATTGCTGCCCATACCCGACGGGCCGATATCATCATCGCTGCTGTCGGTGTACCGAAGATGGTCACCGCCGATATGGTCAAAGAGGGGGTGGCCATCATCGATGTCGGCGTCAACCGCATTGGTATGAGTGAATCCGGCAAGGCGATCCTCGCCGGCGATGTGGACTTCGAGGCTGTCAAGGAAAAGGCCTCTTGCATCACCCCGGTCCCCGGCGGGGTTGGACCGATGACCATCACCATGTTGATGAAAAACACGGTCCAGGCAGCAAAACAGGCCGCCGGTTTACTGTAATGCATCTCTTTCGGTTGCCACCATCGCCGTGGTGGGATAACATGAAAGGATTCCCCTTGATTCCGGCGGCTGTCAAGCCGACCAATCGATAATTGCAAGCATGAGGATTTGAGAGATGGCTAGCAAACGCGATGGATGTGAAGGCTGCGTCGATATTACCTGCCCTTCCAGCAAGGTGGTGCTCAAGCAGGATATCGCCAAGAACGTCAAGACTGCTTACGACCGCGTCGAGGCCCGCGGCATGTCCGCCTGCCTCTTCGGTTCCGGCGGCACTTGCTGCCGGAATTGCAACATGGGACCCTGCCAGATCATCGACGGTGTGGAAGAGATGATCGGCGTCTGCGGAGCCAACGCCGATACGGTGGCGGCCCGGAATTTTGCCAAGATGGTGGCCACAGGGTCGGCCGCCCACACCGATCATGCCCGGGAGATGGTCCGCGGCTTTATCGAGGCGGCCAAAGGCGAAGGTCCCCACCAGATCCAAGACGTGGACAAGCTGAAATCCCTGGCCGGAGTGTTCGGCATCGAAACCGAGGACCGGGAAGTGAACGACATCGCCCTGGAACTCGGGGAAAAGGCCCTAGCAGAGTTCGGCAAGCAGGACAACATCCCCTTGACCATGCTGAAACGTGCCGTGCCCAAGCGCCAGGAACTCTGGAACAAGCTCGGCATCGCCCCCCGCGGCGTTGATCGCGAGATCGTCGAGATGATGCACCGGACCCATATGGGCGTCGATCACGACTTCGTCAATATCATGCGCCAGGCCTCCCGCTGTGCCTTGTCCGACGGCTGGGGCTCGTCCATGCTCTCCACCGAGCTTTCCGACATCATGTTCGGAACGCCGGTGCCCCGACGGGCCATCGTTGACATCGGGGTGCTCAAAGCCGATCAGGTCAACGTGACCGT
>JARRJE010000356.1:0-2940 GCA_037379765.1 Deltaproteobacteria bacterium | reverse complement strand
GGTGCGACCTTACCTTGCGGATCTGATGGCGTACGTTTTCCTCCAAATCGGAGAAGGCATAGAATCGAGCGGGCACTACCGGCACCTTTCCCGTTCCTTTTTGCAATCGTGCATCTAGCTCTTCATCTTTGAAGGTGAGCATGCCGCACTTCGTGTTGTTGATGATCATGACCTCCTGGGTCTTCGCAATGTGGCAGGAGACGATCAGCGACCGCAGCACGTCTTCGGTCACGATGCCACCCGCGTTCCGAATAATATGAGCGTCTCCCAATTCCAGGCCCAGTAGTTTCGATACGTGGAGTCGACAGTCCATGCAAGTAACCACCGCAAGCCTGAGGTGAGTCGGCCTCCCCGGCAACCCCCCCTTGTTTGAAGCCTTCAGCGTACTTCCAATTCGCCTCCAGCACAGTATCGATGGTGCTCATACTATTACCCTCATTGAACAAGTATAGACTCTGGGTCGATGCCGCCCAATAAGGAATTATTCAAATCTGTATATCATCCCAAACAGCGAGATATCCCGCATTTTCATCGCCAAATAGGCAGCCAATTCATGCTCTTACTTACTCTATGATATTTGGAAAAATATTCTCAAGCCCTTTCCCATCGAGGAGGTACTTGGCTTGGCAGGTAAAGTCCATCCTGGCAATGGGGGCGTGGCGGCTCAGAAAGACACGCCGGGATGAAGGTTTGCTGCCCAAGATTGGAAGCAAATAGTGGGAAAGCTACATCGCCCTAGCTTTTCGGACTGCTGGGGTGGGTGTATGTGGGTTGTATTTTGAATTGCCCCCTAGCTTAAATTATGTGGGGAGTCGGTGGCGCCTTCTCAGGCGTCTTCTTCCGCTTTTTGAGTGTGGTGTAGACTGATCCTGCTCACAGTGATTGCGGTAAATGCTAAGCCAAATCATCCATGGCGTTCTGGCGCAGTGGCAGGTTTCTGGTTTGGCTCATTCCGAGGTTCCGGCAGACGATTGGCTATTACCTTGTCGATCCGATTACCATCGAGAGCCACAACTTCAAACCTCCATTCCTGCCACTCGGCCACATCATGTGTGCGGGGCAGCCTGCCAATCAGCCACATCATCATCCCGCCGAGTGTGTGGTATCTGCCTGTGTCCTCCCCGGGCACAATTTTCAAATCGAGTCGATTCATGAGTTCCGGAATGGGGATAAGGCCGTCCAGCAGCCAGGAACCATCTTTGCGTTGGATCGCCCACAAGTCCTCAGGATGGCGCGGTTTGAACTCTCCAGCTAGCGCCTCCAGGAGATTCTGCAGGGTGACCAGCCCCAGTATCTCACCATACTCATCCACGACAAAAACCATTTGCATCCGGGATTCCCGGAATTGATCCAGCAGCTTCATGCCCGTCAGCAATTCAGGTATGTAAACTGCTGGTTTGAGATAATCTGTAATACCTGCAGGATGTCCTTTCAGACAGAGTTGAAGCAACTCCTTGGCAGAAATGATCCCAAGCACATCTTCCATCCCGCCTCGGCATACGGGGAATCGGGAGTGGTCTGAATTGATCAGGCTCTCAAGGCTGCTTTCGAATGGCTGTTCTATATCTAGAAAGATGATTTCGCTGCGCGGCGTCATAAGAGAGGTAATTGGGCGATCGACCAGCCGAAAAACATTGCGAACCATCTCATGCTCACGCTTCTCGATCAGACCTGTCTGCGCCCCTTCAGCAAGTATGGCATGGATATCCTCCTCTGTCAGATTGGCGCTACTCAACTCTTTTTTGCCTATCAATCGCAATACACCATCTGTCGAAACGGAAAGTAGGAAGACGAATGGTCGCGACAGTTTTGCTAGACCCAAGATAGGACCTGCCATAAACCGCGCAATCCCCTCTGCATTGATTTGCGCGAGCCGCTTGGGAATCAGCTCACCAAAGACGATGGTCAGGTAGGTGATTCCCACTACTACAATGGTGGTTGCCCCTGTTGCACTCGCTCTTTCCCTCAGACCAAGACCTTGAAGCAGGTGGGTAAGGCTTCCGGCCAATGCGGCTTCGCCGATGATGCCATTAAGAATTCCAATGGCTGTGATGCCTATTTGGATGGTGGAAAGAAACTGAGTAGGCTCCTCACCAAGCCGCATGGCGGTGGCAGCCGCAGCGTCACCCTTCTCGGCCAACCGCTGAAGCCGGCTTTTCCGTGCCGATACCAAAGCGATTTCCGACATGGCAAAAATGCCGTTAAGCAAGATTAGCACAGCTAGGATGGCAATATCCACATGGTTTTCTCCTGAAAAATTGAGATGCGAATTGCTGGTCAAGCGGGCTTTGCATTGAATCGACTTACCAGCAGCTTCCGGCCTTCATCCAGGAGGAGAACGCTCGACGCCACCAGTGCTGAAAACAGCCAGTCGGCGCCACTCAATGAGGTTGTTTTAAAAATGGCCTGGGCCGGCGGCCATTGCACAACCACCACCTGAAGCAGTAGGACGCCGCTTAATGCAAGCCACAGACTGTGATTGCACAGGAAATGGGAGTTGAAGACAGTTCCATGCTCGTTGCGGGCGTTGAGCGCATTGAAAAACTGAAACAGCACAAAGGTGGTGAATGCCAGGGTAACGGCGTGATCCGGCCCGTTGCTTTCCAGTCTGGAAGCAAAGAGCACCAGGGTGCCGACCATCATGTTGATGCCGTAGAAGATCAGCACCACCAATCGTCTGCCGGAAAGAATCTGTGCGCCGGTCGGTCGGGGTGGCTCCCCCATCAGGCCGGGTCGGGCCGGCTCGACGCCAAGGGTCATGGCGGGTGGTCCGTCCATGATGATGTTGATCCAGAGTAGCTGGATGGCGGTGAAGGGCATCGGCAGGGCCAGCAGAGTGGCAGCCAGAACGGTGAGAATGGCCCCGATATTGGTGGAAAGCTGAAAGCGCACGAACTTGACGATGTTGTCGTAGATCACGCGCCCCTCCTCCACCGCGTG
>JARRJE010000355.1:0-2958 GCA_037379765.1 Deltaproteobacteria bacterium | reverse complement strand
ATCTTACGGATGCCGGCGCCATTGAGCAGGCGCCCCACCTGGAAGTCGCTGAAAAACGAATCAATGGTATTCTCCAGGCGAATTGCCTCTTGCTCCTCAAACAGTTTCTCGCTATAGTTTATCAGCCATTTCTCCCTGTATTTATTATATTTTTCCCAAACCAAATATGCCATGAAGCAAAGGGCTTTTCTGTTAAAAAGTTCTCTATTTCAAGCTATTAACCTATAATTTCCCGAAAGTCGGAAAGTTGAGTAAATATTCTCTTGAGCATTTTCCTTATCCCGATATGGCGGCCATGGGTGCTGTCATCGCCACCTTTACCTCTTGGTTTGCCGTCCACGGGACATGCTTCCTCTTTAAATCCGGCGAAGGACCGGCTGGATGATGACAAAGGCCATGTTCTACCCCAAGGTTTGTGAGTTGGATTCCATAAGCGAATGGGATTATGCTGCATTTCATCCAAATTGAGCCTTGCCGAAAAATTTCATGGATTGAATCTTGATAATCTCTCAAAATCCCCCAAGTCTCGGCAAGCGAGAAAGAGAAAACAATAACTTACGAAACGTGAATCGTCGGCGGAGCGGCTTTGCGAGGCCGACAATCTCCGGATCTTGATACATTTCCAGAGACGCAATAGGGGAAGGCTTGGCAGTGCAAACCGAATTCCTTCAAGCAACCGAAATCCGTTCGGCATCCGAGGCGGATCCCTTTCTCGATGCCTGGCGGGAATTAGCAGCCGGGGCGCCGATGCGGACCCCGGAATGGCTGCTCGGGTGGTGGGAGATTTATGCCGCGTCGAAAGACGAATTGTGTATTTTGCTTGTTCAGGAGGCGGGAGGCGCTCTGGTGGGCTTAGCGCCTCTCTACTTACAGGAGAGCAGGCGGACATTTCGGGTTCTCGGGGCAAGTGAGGCCTGTACGCACCATACCAATTGGTTTACCGCGCCTGGATGGGAATCTCGGGTGGGTGTCGAAGTGGGGCGACATCTGCTCAAGTGCAAATCGGATTGGAATCGCCTGCTGTTCGAATCAGTAGACGCGGATGCCGTTGCCATTCATGCAACCATGGATTACCTGGCCGAAAAGGGCTTTCTCCGGCATCAGAGGCAGGTTAACAGCTGCTGGAAAATAGCCTTGCCAAGGTCCTGGGATGATTATCTGCGGATGCTCTCAAAGTCGCACCGCAAACGTTGTCGTAAGTTGCAGCGGCAGTTTTTTGATTCGGGTAAAATCCAGGTTCATCAAGCAGAGAGTGCGGCGGATCTCGAGGAGGGGTTCGCGGTTCTGCTGAAATTACATGCTGCCCGTTGGGGGAGTGCCAAGTATCCGCTCGGAGTTTTCAACGACCAGAGATTTCTAGCTTTTCACAGGAAGGTCTCTAAAGAGCTGCTAGTTAGCGGGAATCTCCGCCTATCCTGGCTGGAGTGCGAGGGGCAACCACTCGCTGCCGAGTACCAGTTCGTCGATTCGAAAGCGGTCTATGCCTACCAGGCGGGTGTTGATCTGGCTATGGGCCAGTATTCACCCGGCAAGTTGTCCATGATATCCGCAATTCGGTTTGCTATTGCGCAAGACTGTGAGTTCTTCGACCTGCTGCGTGGGGATGAACCATATAAATCCAATTGGCGCGCGACTCCGGTGGCTTGTTACGATCTCCGCGCATGGCAGGCTCGGCCCAAGTACAAGGTGGCATGGGCTATGTGGAGTGGGTATACCCTTGCTGTCCGGCGGCTCCAGCCCATAATCCCTCATTGCATTATCCATCTGGGACTCAAACTTTTTCAGGCGATGAGGGCCGCATGCCGTCTTTCCGTCGGCTGAACAAATACAGAGAGCACGAGAACCGTGACCGCCTTGCGAGTTCAATACTTAATCTCTGTCAGGAATGAGGAATAAGGCTTTTTCATTCTGGGAAGATTAGACAGAATTGAGAATTCATTCGAAATGCCATCCAATATCAAACCATTGATGAGGGGAGTAAAAAATGCCGTTGTGCTCCTGTGCAAAGGTGATTGGCATGAATTTTACATCCGCTTGCGCATTACTTTAGGCCACATCGATCTGAAACACGATCCTACTGAGGCTGTTTCCGAACGTACTCATTATTATGCTGATTCAGGAGGGCTTGAATTTGACAAGATCATTTCCAATTTCAACATAACCTCCGATGATGCTATTGTTGATTTCGGCTGCGGCAAGGGAGGCATTCTTATATCCTTGGCCAAGTATCCGTTCTCGAAAATTACCGGAGTGGAGATATCCCCGGAGCTGGTTGCAATAGCCAAAAATAACATCAAGAAACTTAATATTAAGAATGTGGAAATCGCCTGTTGTGACGCGGCTGAGTTTAAGCAATTGAATGAGTATAATTATTTCTATTTCTTTGATCCATTTCCTTGCGGTGTAATGGAAGAGGTGGTCAAGAACATTGAGAAATCAATAATTGATCGCCCAAGAAAAACAACCATCATTTACCTAAATCCTTATTGCCATGATCTTATTGAATCGAGTGTTTTCTTTTCCAAGACTACAGAGTTGCTGCATTTTGCACACAAATGTTTTATATATTCTAATATAGCTGGATAGCCCAAAACTAGACGGTGTAGGGAGACTTGTTTATGCAAAGTGAGAATTTCAAATATATTTTGTCTTCTTTCTTGATTTTTTTGGTTTTTATCCTGGCTTCGGGAGAGCTCATCACCAGGATATTTGGCGCGACTATAGTATACGAATACAATAAGGAATTGGGTTGGGAACCCAAGAAAAATTTCTCACATAAAATTCAGGTGGTTGATAAGTCCGGAGAGAGGTATTTTGTAAAATATTCATCAAACAAATATGGATTTCGGGAATTTGGAAAGCTCAATAATAAAAATAAACGCGTGTTGTTTGTCGGAGACTCGTGGACAGGTGATCCGAATACTTCTGATGATGATGCCTATTTTGGGATTGTAAAAA
>JARRJE010000354.1:0-2973 GCA_037379765.1 Deltaproteobacteria bacterium | reverse complement strand
GGCGGCTGTACGGCAACGCCGATTGTCGGCTCCCATATCATCGGCATGGAATTAGGAAGGAAGTTTTAAGGGTTAAGTGTTAAGGGTTAAGTTGGCAGGCGGCAGCTTACCTCTCAGGCGGGCCGACAACTCCAGGTTTGGTTGACATTAAACATCATTTACGCTAGGGTTGAATTAATAAATCTATTAAAAAATAATTCATCGGACTCTTGACATGAGAAGCACAATCACCGCCAGAGGGCAGACAGTTATTCCGGCAGAGATTCGGCGACGCTTTCATCTCGGCCCATCCAAGAGGCTGGAATGGATCATAGATGATGATAACATCCGAGTTGTCCCTGTTGATGTAGATCCCATCGAGGCGTTCCGCGGTCGGGGGAAGGGAGGGGCGACCAAAAGGCTTCTGCGCGAACGGGAGCTCGATAGAGCGCGGGAATGAAACGCTATCTTCTCGATAGCTCGGCTCTTCTCGCCTTGCATGACGATGAAAACGGCGCTGATCAGGTCGCTGAGATACTTTACCGGGCAAGCAGAAAGCAAGCTCATTGTTTTGCCTGTTTTATGACGGTAATGGAGATATTCTATCGTGTATGGAAGGATGAGGGCGAGCGGGAAGGAAGGCTTGCTTACCATCAGGTTCAGGCACTTCCTTTAACCTGGATCCATGAAGATCGAATTTTGCTTGAGAAAGCCGCGGAGATCAAAGCCAGGCATCAAATCCCTCTGGCAGATGCCTGGATCGCTGCAAGTGCCATTCTGCAAGATGCCGTTCTGGTACATAAAGATCCGGAATTCGAAGCGCTGGATTGCGACCAGCTACAACTGCCGTATAATTCCTGAGATCGGCGAATGTTAAGACCGTGAATCGTAACGAGTAAAAGGCAGCTACAGATCAGCTGCTAAGTTGTTAAGCTCATAAGTTCCTAAGCGGTAAACTCAGCAAATCAGCAGCTCAGCAACTCAGCACCTCAAAAAGCGCTTCCTAATAGAATCTCGTGCCTAGCACCTTTTGCCTCGAACCTAAGACTTTAACCGTAAATCGCAAAACGTGAATTATGACAAGTAGTTGAGCGGGCAAGTTTGTCTTATGTATTCCGTGCTCCGTTTTCAGTTTTCAGTTGTCAGTCATCGGGTTACAATATCTAACTGCCGTTTATTCAAAAAACATAATCGTAACGGTGGCAAGACGATTTACAATTCACGATTGACGATAGCTCAGCAACTTAGCACCTTAAACAACTCAACAGGGCTCCCCGCTTTTCTCTTGAACCTTGAACCTTGAACCTTGGGCCTTGAACCTTGAACTCTTCGCAGAACAAAGGCAGCCGCCCCGTCCCTGCCATCAATGGTCATGCCGAAAGCCTCCTGGTCCATTTCCGCCGCATCGAGGATCTGCGGCGGGAGGCGGTCTCATTTCCCGGCATCGACCTGAACAGCCGCCAGCTCAATGAGCTCGAGCTTCTTCTGAATCGCACCTTCTACCCGCTGGCCGGGTATCTGGATCGGGAGAATTACGAATCCGTGCTCGACATCATGCGCCTGGCGGACGGCACGGTCTGGCCGATGCCGCTCTGCCTGGATGTGGATGAGCAAACCGCCAAGTCACTTGAACCGGGTCAGGCGGTGGCCATCAACGACCAGGAGGGATTCATGCTGGCGGTGCTCACGGTCACCGATGTCTGGCAGCCGGACAAGGAGCGGGAAGCAGAAGCGGTTTTCGGTACTGCTGACCCTGCCCGGCATCCAGGGGTTCGGAAACTCTTCGATGAGCTCGGCGCCTGGTATGTCGGCGGCTCTCTGGAGGGACTGCATCTCCCTATCCATTACGATTTTTACTCGCTGAGGCTCACGCCCCCCGAAGCCCATCGCCGTTTTACCCAGAACGGCTGGCGCCAGGTCGTGGGGGTGCATGCGGAAGATTATCTGCACCGGGCAGACAAAGAGATGATTCTCCGGGCCGCCCGGGATGCGGGAGCGCACATTTTTCTTCAGGCCATGGCCGGATCGAGCTCCCCGGAAAACATCGACTATTACACTCACGTGCGCTGCTATCAGGAGTTTTTCAAGCAATTCCCGCGGAATATGATCATGCTGGGGCTCATGCCCAAGGTGGTTCGTCGGGCCGGTCCGCGGGAGGCACTGTGGCAGGCGATCATGAAGAAAAGTTACGGCTGCAGCCATTTCGTGGTGAGTGAGGATCACGGCGATCCCTTGGCCGGAAGCACTGATGAGAAGCGATTTTATCCGCGGTACGCGGCCCAGGAGCTGGTTGCCCGGTATGGTGATGAAATCGGCATCGAGATGATTCCGCTGCGCAAAATGGCCTATGTGGAGGAAAAGGCCCAGTACCTGCCGGTCGAGGAGGTCGGACCGGAAATGCGGGTGCGGGATTTGCCGGCTGTCGAGCTCAGGCGGAGGCTGGAAAAAGATCTCGAGATTCCCGCCTGGTTTTCCTACCCCGAAATCATCGCCGAGCTGCGGCATGCCTTTCCGCCGCGTGCCAGGCAGGGATTCACCCTCTTCATCACCGGCCTCTCCGGGGCTGGGAAATCCACCCTTGCCAAGGTGCTGCTGATCAAGTTCCTGGAGATGCGCACCAGGCCCGTTACGCTGCTCGACGGTGATATCGTCCGCCGGAATCTTTCCTCCGAGTTGTCCTTTTCCACCGAGCACCGCAACCTCAACATCACCCGCATCGGTTTCGTGGCCAGCGAGATCACCAAAAACGGCGGCATTGCCATCTGCGCCCCCATCGCTCCCTACGAAGAGTCCCGGCAGGGAAACCGGAAGTTGATCAGCAGGTACGGCGGTTATGTCGAAGTCTACATGGCAACCCCGCAGGAGATTTGCGAGCAGCGCGACCGCAAGGGATTGTATGCCAAAGCCCGCGCCGGAAAAATCAAAGGGTTCACCGGCGTTTCCGATCCGTATCAGCCGCCGAGCAATCCCGAGATCGTGATCGTCACCACGGAC
>JARRJE010000353.1:0-6213 GCA_037379765.1 Deltaproteobacteria bacterium | reverse complement strand
CTCAGCCAACCGATAGTATAAGCGCCTGCAAATCAAAGCATTAAATCTACTATCAAAGACTAATAAACTCCAACACACAACACGATGTCGGACAGGGTTTTTTTCTCATTCTAGCCGTTGCCGTCCGCCCAAGTAAGCGATTTTTCGGGCAGTCAGGTCAGAACTGCCGGAGGACGGCGCCAAGCCAGACAAAGGCGGACAGCAGGTACAGCGTGGTCTCCAAGCCCAGCTCCAGTTTGAGACCGCTGGGGATTCTTCCCTTCTCATAGTCGCGGATCAGGCCGGCCAAGAAAAGGACGCCGGGCAGCAGCCACCAGCCTGCAGCCTCCATCAGGCCCAAGGCCGGAAAAAGGAGCGCCATGGCCAACAACAGACCGATCATGAGGTGAAGGAGCTTCAGGGTCCTTTTTTCGCCGATGAATACCGGCAGGGTTTCTTTGCCCACGATCCGGTCGCCCTGTACTTCGAGCACGTCGAACATGGCGCTGCGAACGTACATGAAAAGCAGGAGGAAGAGCAGGGTCCCCCAGGTCGAAAGAGTGATCGAAGCCGCACCCCAGGCCGGGAGCAGTACCGTGACGAACGCCCAGGCCACGGCCACGAAAAAGGTCTTCGAGCCGGGGATCTCTTTCAGGCGCCGGATGCGAATGAGGGTCGAGAGCGGCCGCGGGATGAACCGGAAGCGATAGAGAAGGCCCAAAGTGCTCATGGCGGCCAAGGCCAGAAAAGGACCCTGCCCCAGACGGAAGGCGGCGGCAAGGGCTACAGTCAGACCGGCAACCGAGGCGGCCAGCAGCGGAACGCGGTAGCGATGTTGAAAGAGGGCCCGGCCGGGATCATTGAATTTCTTGGCGCGCTGCTCGATGTAACGGTTCAGATTGTGCATGGCGAATAGATACCCCGCCGCCATGAAAAAGTGGGTCAGCCGCGGAGCGATGCCCTGGAGGAAGCCGCTCGCCCAGGCCAGGGTGCCGCCGGCCAGGCTGACATACAGGTTGGTGGCGAGCAGCAGCCACACCAGCTTGCGGATCAGCAGCAGTGCCGGGTTTTCACGGCCTCCTGGCAGGTTTTCCAGAGTCTGAACCACCCGGTTGATCATCCAGGAGGGGGTGGAGGCCCCGGCGGTCACCCCTACAATGTTGTACTTTGAAAGGGGGGTGATGTCGAGGTCCTCTTCGGATTCCGCCATGAAGACCGGGCAGCCCGTTGATGCGGCGATCTCGCCGAGGCGCTGGGTATTGGCGCTGGCGCGCCCCCCAACCACCACCATGGCCTGCACCTGCCGGCAGAGATTTCGTACTTCGTCCTGCCGGTGATGGGTGGAGTCACAGATGGTGTTGAAAACCTTGCCGTGGGGATAGCGGTCCAGGATCATCCGGCTCAGGCGGCCGAAGGCTTCTTCATCCTGGGTGGTTTGGCTCACCACGATGTATGAGTTCTTGATCTCAAGCCGCTGGACGTCCTCTTCGTTGCTCACCACGTAGCCTTTGCCGCGGGCATAGCCTATGAGGCCCTCCACCTCGGCATGATTGCGGTCGCCGATGATGACGGTCTCACAGCCCTGCTGCCGGTATTTCCTGATGATGGCCTGAACCTTGACGACTCGGGGGCAGGTGGCGTCCTTCACTTGGGCACCGGTCGCCCGCAGTTGCTCCTTCTTGGCAGGCGGCACCCCGTGGGCGCGAATAATGATGGTTCCCGATGCCTGGGGCGGGATATCCGCGAGAACCTGGACCCCCCGCTCTGCTAGCAGGTCGAGCACCTGCGGATTGTGAATGAGGGGGCCGAAAGTGGCAATGCCCTGCTCCTCTCGGTTGACCATGTCCAGAGTAGCTTCCACTGCCCGGCGGACGCCCATGCAGAATCCGGCGCTTTTGGCGACGACGACTTTCATAGGGAATTTTGGAAAGATATTGATGCAGCGGCGGCTGTGCTGCCGAATTCATCATAAAACAGGAAAATTTAAACCGAAAGAAGCGGTTTTGCAACTCCTTCCTCCTGGCCGACGGAGAGACTGGCGGGGGAGGGAAGAACTTGTCATCGCCGGGAGAATCATAATATCATTAAATAGTGTTCGCCCAGAAACGAGAATTTTTGGTCGAGATCAAGGAACGGTGAAAATGAAAAAGCGCAGCATATTGAGCATATGTGAGCATTTTTCATTTTTGCCGAGACGCAGAGATCGGGCAAAAAGACTGTTTCTGGATGGGCACTAAAAAGTAAACGGAAAGCTTTAAGCGCTTGTTTGGCGGCGCCAGACCAGGACCAAGGAGGAATCGATCATGCTCACAAAGGAAGAATTGTGCCAGAAAATCATCGAAGTGTTTCCTGATATCGGCGAGTGCGGGATCGATGTCAACGTCGACTGGGATGAACGGAACAATGCCTGGGCCGTCGACCTCAAAAAGGGAGACGAGGAGCTGAAGACCTTTCTCGAGACGGATGAAGCCGGCCAGTGCATGGAAGGCAAACAGTGCGTTTCCCTCGGTCTGCAGATCGCTCAGCTCCGGTCCAACATCGAATCCAAAGAAGTGGAATTCCCTAAACCCATGCACGAGGTGAAATGACCTCAGGGGGGTAAACCGGACCGAATTCAACTGATGCCAAGAAGCCGGGTACACGGACGTGCCCGGCTTCTTTTCTGAGCATCCCTGCTCCCTCCTGCCATATCCTTTTTGTCCTCTTCGGCGGCTTGTGATAGCATTTTTCTATGGCTTGACAATCTTTCCATAGCCTAACTAAGGAGGTGGATCATGAAACGCAAATTGACACAGGAAATGCTGGACAAGGAAGCGGAGATGTGGCGCCGGACCAGGGAAGCGGTTAAGGACGAGCGGCATGCGAGTTGCCGCAAGTGAAACAGTTTTGAATCGCAGTGAGACTGCGTGCACACGTCAGGGTAGTTGAAACCTTAAGATTGTGCTGGAGTTTGAAATTTTTATGTCATGAATCAGACGGGTAGGAGGGCCGGTACCGAATGGTTCGCGGCCCCGCCTTCTCGTCTTCCTGTGGGAAGAAGCATGGCCTGGTGGAACATCGATTCGGACAATTCGGTTGCCTTTTTCGCGGCGAAACACTTCATGATCACCGATGTTCATGGCCAGTTCAATCGGCTCCGCGGCAGCATTTTCTTTGAGATGGATGAGATGCTGTCCACAACCATGAACGTCGAGATCGAGGTGGGAACTCTATACACCGGCATCGACAAACGGGACAAGCACCTGCTGAGTTCGGATTTTTTCGATGTCTCCCGTTTTCCGATCATGGCTTTCAAAAGCATGGCTGTTCAGCCATTGGTCTGGAACAGTTTCAAGCTCGCCGGAAGCCTCAGCATTCGGGGAATTTCCCGGGAGATCATCCTGGACGGGGAATTTTTCGGCAGGATCAAGAGCCTGGAAAAATTCGGCCGAGAAATCTCCATGGGATTCGCACTGAGCGGCCTTCTGCACCAAGAAGATTTCGGCTTCACCTGGAATGTGCCCATGAAGAATAACGGGATGGTCGTCGGCCGGGAGATCGGGCTATGGGCCAACCTGGCCGCTGATCTCGTCGAGGAATAAAGAATGCCTGCTGGAACGGCATGCGAATTCTTCATCCAGTGGCATCTGACCGAAAGATGCAATCTGGCCTGCCGCCACTGCTATCAGGGCGGCAGCCGCCGCTCCGAGCTCACTACTGATGAGGCCCTGGCCTTCATCGACGAGGCCGCCGAGGCCATCGCCGCGTGGACGAATCTCTACGCCTTGGAGTTTTCCCCCTTTTTCAGTGTCACCGGCGGTGAGCCGCTGCTGCGTTCCGATCTATTCGAATTGCTTGCGGCGATGCAAACGAGGGGGTTCGGGGTTCGCCTCCTCACGCATGCAGGCTCCGAGAGGCAGGGGTCGAGGCCGTGCAGGTGAGCATGGAGGGACCGGTCGAAGTGCATGAAGCGATCCGGGGCCAGGGCAGTTTCGAGGCTGTTGTAGTAGGGGTTCGGCACCTGGTGGCGGCCGGGTTGCCCGTGACCCTCAACATGACCCTGAGCAGCCTCAATGCCGGTTGCTTTGAGGAGATGCTCGATCTGGCCTCGATGCTTGGCGTAAAGCGGTTGGGATTTGCGCGGCTGGTGCCGGCGGGCAGGGGCCGCAACCTCCTGGATAAGGCACTGACCCCGGGTGAAATCGGAGAATTATACCGGCGGATCGATTCTTTTCCTGACCAAGGGGTGGAGCTGGTGAGCGGGGATCCCCTGCGCTCACAAATCCGGCAGCCGGCAACAGGAGAAGACCAGGGAGACACCCCGGTGGCCGGCTGCGCTGCCGGTGTTTCCGGCCTGACCGTTGTGCCGAACGGCACTGTCATGCCCTGTCGCAGGCTGCCTATTCCCATCGGCAATATCAGGGAGGATTCGCTCCGGGAGCTGTGGGCCTCTGCCCCCCTTCTCGAGCGGCTCCGCGATAGGGACTGTTATCAGGGTTCCTGCCGGACATGCCCCCGCTGGGCCCTCTGTCGGGGCTGCCGGGCCGTGGCCTACTCTCAAAGCGGCGATCCGTTCGCTCCTGATCCCCAATGCTTTCTCGCTGGCTGAACTTAGTGCGAACGGTGGGAATCCATTGCTGCAAGAGCAATGATGGTCGCGCCATCGCGCTGGCGCACCTGGCCACCGAGGAACTGCTGCGCAAAACCCACTGTTTAAGGGAACCTGTGGATTTCCGACCTTCTTCGCCGGCTTCATTTCCTTTGAGAACGATCGATTGGAAGAGAAAGCCCGCTCAAGACCTAAGCAGGTACTTTTTCCCCTTCTTTTTGTTGCTGCCGCCAGTAAGGATTGACCAGATCCTCGAAGATGGCCAGAGCCGCTTCCGCTCCCTGGCCGGCCGCGGTGACGATCTGCCGGTAGCCTCCCTCCACGTCGCCTGCCGAATAGATGCCCGGAACCGTGGTCCGGTGCCGTTCGTCCCGCTTGATGAACCCGTCAGGAGTCAGCTCGGCGCCGATCTGCCTTGCCAGATCCACCGCAGGCTGATAGCCGATGGCAATGAAAACTCCTTCCACCGGCATTTCTCGGGTTTCACCTGTCCGTATATGGCGGAGAAGCGCCGCCTCCACCCGACTGGTGCCGCGAATCTCATCGAGCACCGTTTCGTAGAAGACCGGAATACCGCTTTCCCGCAGGCTCTTGACCAACTGGCTCTGGGCGCGAAGCTCGGCGCGTCGGTGAACCAGGGTCACGTCGACGTCGATGTTCCGGAGGTAAAGGGCCTCGCGGCCCGTCGCAGGTGGCGCAGTAGCTGACTCCGTGGCCGGCCAGCCGGGCCTCGCCCGGGACGTCGAGCCGGCGGTAGCTGGCACCGGTTGCGAGCAGTACCGCTTTTGCGGTGAGCCGGCGGCGGGTGGTGCGGACCATGATCGGTTCTCCCGGCTCGATGGCGACTACTTCTTCGCCCTGGAATATGGTGGCGTATTCCAGGGCGTGACTGGTCATGATGTCCACCAGAGTCTTGCCCCCAACCTGGCTGAAGCCCGGGTAGTTCTCTACTACCGGGGTGGTGGCCATCTGGCCGCCCAGCGGGCCGCGCTCGATGATCACACTCTTGAGGCCGCCGCGCTCGGCATAGATGCCGGCAGTGAGTCCGGCCGGACCACCGCCCACAATGACCAGGTCGGTCTCCACCTCTTCGGCGCCGCTTTCCGGGATAAAGACCCGCTGCTGCTCCAGCTTCCGGAGGGAGGCCATAAACAGCTCCTCGCTCTGGGCGCCGGCGGCGATCAGCTTCCCGTTGGCGAAGAATTGCGGTACGCTGTGGGCACTGTACCGGGTCGCCAGCTCCGGGTTGGCCTGGATATCGACGATCTGCAGTGATATCAGGTCAGGCCGCTCGATGGCCGCTTTGAAAGAATTGACCGCTTGTTGGGGACAATAGGGGCAGGTCGGGCTCACAAAAAGCATAATCTGCCGCGGCTCCGAGATCTTGGCGAGCTCCTGCCGGGATGCCCCGCTCACCTTGGTCTCGCGGTAGCCCATCATGATGAGGGCCTCGACGAAAGTTCGCCCCTCTTCGCCGATAGGGGCGCCCAACCAGCGGATCCGGTAGTGGTCCGGATCGAAGAGCAGGGTGGGGGTGGATTCGATCTCCCATTTTTTGGCCAGCTCATTGTCCAGATCGTATTCCCGAAGGGTTACCTTGGAGGCTAATTCGCGAACGGCTCCGATAACCTGCCGGGCAGCCTGGG
>JARRJE010000352.1:0-2985 GCA_037379765.1 Deltaproteobacteria bacterium | reverse complement strand
CCCGCCAGCGCTTCGTCTCCCTGGAATTCAATTATCCCGGTCCGGAACTGGAGGCGGAGATTGTTCGCCGGGAGGCGGGTGTCGATGATGCCATGGCCCGGGCCCTGGTCAAGGTCGGAGGCATGACCCGCGGCCTGAAGGATTCGGGGTTGCAGGAAGGAGCGAGCACGAGGCTTCTGATCCACGCCGGCAAGCTGGCCCGGAGCGGCATCCCGATGCGCACAGCCTGCCGGGTGGCCATCACCGAGACCCTGACCGATGACCAGGAGTTGCTCGCTGCCATCGACGAAATCGTCAGCTCTGTTTTCTGAACAGAGACCATACTGCCAAGTGGAATTTTTCCATTCAAAATCCCGACTCCTTTTTCAATTTGTATGTGCCGCCGCGATGGTTAATGCTTGAGAATCAATGGAACAGGCCGTTTTCAAACAAAAGCTCTTCTCCCTTGTCAAAGTGGACGCCCTCAATTATTGGGAGGTGGAAGAGTACATCGAGCAGCTGGCCGGACTGCCGGAGGAAGCTCAGCGGGCAGTCCTGAGACAGGTGGCGGTCATCTGGCCGGTGAGTCATGCTCTCTGCTTCGCCTTTCTCGATCAGGTACAGGCAGGTCTTGCATGCCTTCACCACACCCAGCTGCCGGAGTGGGTCAATGCCATTCTCGACGTTTACGAAAGGGACGGTCTGCAGCAGGCCCGCCGCTTCATGGCCGAGGTGGAAAGCACCTTCCTCTGCCGGATCCGAGGCGAAACCGGCCTGGCCCTCGGGGAGGCCACTGGCCGGCTGCTCCCTTACCTAAGGGGTCTTTCCGGTCACGGGATCGAAGTGGCAGCCGCAGCCGAGGTTTCTACCGACGGTCAGACCATCTTCCTGCCTCCGGAGATCACCCTCTTTAAGGAGAAAGAGAAAAACTTTCTGGTTTATAAACTTATTGCCTCCTTCCAATGGGGACTGCTCGCCGGCGACACCTTCCGTACCCGGCTCGATCCGGAACAAAGTCTGATAAAAATGCTTACCGCCCGTTACGGGCGGCGGCTGGATCAAAAAGAACCGTTTCCCACCGATTTCTGGGTCCTGTTTCCCGAGCCGAAGCTTGCCAGCGACCTCTTCGCCCTGCTTGAAACCTATCGGATCTTCTGCTGGCTGAAAATCGAGCTGCCGGGCCTCATGCATGACAGTGGGCCGGTTTTCGACCGGCTCCATCGACGGCGGCGGGATCTCACGCTTCTTGCCGGCAGACCCCTTTTGCTCGAGGCCATCGGCCAATGGATCCTAGCACGGCGGACCAAGGGCCGCCTGCCGAGGAGAGAACAGCAACTTTTTGCTCATGTCCTCTCTCTCATCGAGCCTCTTTCCCGCCTTGACGGCACGGTCGGCGGTACTCTGCCAATCACGGCCGAGTTGTATAGACTTCTGGAACCGCTCTCCGGCCTTGCGGCCGCGGAACCGTTGGCGGTATGCGGCCGCCTCCGGCCAATGGCGGTCGCGGAAACCCGCCGGCAGAGGCGGGAGGAAGTAAGGCAGCAGTTTATCAAGGCCCTTGCCGCCGTTCTGCCGCCCGATCTCTCCGGAGACCAACCGCCGGAGCAAGAGGCCACGGTCGGTCCACCGGCCCGTCTGCCAACCGGAGAGGGAGCCGCCATGCTGTTGTCCGCGGAAACAATGGAAACAGAAGAGTTGGATACCGGTGTCCGAGCACCGGAATACCTCGTCATCGGCAACCAAGAGCTCAGAATCCCCGAACCGCTGCGGCCCCTCGCCAATGAGATCAGGCAGGATTTTGGCCGGATTCCGGACCGGTATATTAGTGCGGCCCTCGGTCAGGCCGGCAAGGCCCCTATTGGAGGTTCAGGCCCGCCTCCTGTAGAAGGCGAGGCCGCGGCCGGCCCTCTTGTATACGATGAATGGGATTACCGCCGGGCGGGCTTTCGAAAGGATTGGTGTGTGCTCCAGGAAAAAGAGCTGCTGCCGGTGCGGGGCACCTTTGTGCCACATACTCTTGAAAAATATCGGGGCCAGCTGCGTCAACTCAGGCGGCAATTCGAAATGATGCGCCTTCAACAACGGTTCCTCAAACAGCAGAAGGATGGCGATGACATCGATCTCGAAGCAGTGACCGAGGCCCTCACCGACAGCCGTGCCGGCCGCTCGCCCTCGGAAAAGCTCTTCATCCGTCTTGCACGGGATGAGCGTGATATCGCCGCTGTTTTCCTGGTGGATATGTCCTCCTCCACCGAAGGTTGGGTAAGCACCGCCCTCAAGGAGGCGCTCGTGCTGATGTGCGAATCCATGGAAGTACTTGGCGACCGCTATGCCATCTACGGCTTTTCCGGTATGCGCCGCCTGCGCTCCGAGCTTTACCACCTCAAGCACTTGGGCGAGCGGTACGACGAGGAAGTGAAAGGCCGAATCGCTGCCATCTCCCCTCGGGAATACACCCGCATGGGCCCGCCCATCCGGCATCTGACCGAAATGCTCGAAGCGACCGACGCTAGAATCAGGCTGCTGATTACCTTGTCCGACGGGAAGCCGGAAGACTATGATGACTACAAGGGGAAATACGCTATAGAGGACACCCGGCATGCCTTGATCGAGGCCAAGGCGGCGGGCATTCACCCCTTTTGCATCACCATCGACCAAGAGGCCCACGATTACATTCCTCATATGTACGGCGAGGTGAATTACATCTTCATCGATGAGGTTAAGAAGCTGCCCCTTCGTATGCCAGAGATCTATCGATCTCTTACTACCTGAATCTCATTCATTTTTTTCCGTTTGACCTTGAATGGCAAGCGCGATAAATTGAAAATTTAGTTCATAACATCATGAATCAATCTCTCCGGAACCGAATATGCCCAAAGTCGTCAAGCAGCGTCGGAAAAGAACAAGCGTCATTCTGCTTTGGACGCTGGCCGCTATCTTCGTGGCCGGCGTTCTCTACTATCTGTTTGCCAAACCCGAACCCGAGAAAGCCATCACGGAAAAGAC
>JARRJE010000351.1:0-4379 GCA_037379765.1 Deltaproteobacteria bacterium | reverse complement strand
GCGAAGAAAAGGTTCTGTTTTATATTTTTCATGGTGGCCCGGCTGAGCAGCCTCGCCCGCACGATGCCGCCCAGATCGCCCTTGACCAGGGTCACCCCCGCGCTTTCCATGGCCACATCGGTGCCGGTTCCCATGGCGATCCCCACATGGGCCTGGGAAAGGGCCGGGGCATCGTTGATGCCGTCGCCGGCCATCGCCACCATCCGGCCTTGGGCCTGAAATTTTTTCACCGCAGCCGCCTTCTGATCCGGAAGTACCTCGGCTACCACTTCATCGATGTCGAGCTTTCGAGCAACCGCTTCTGCCGTGGTCTTGCTGTCGCCGGTGAGCATGACGATCCGGATGTCCTCCTGGTGGAGATCGCGGATGGCTTCGGGCGTGGTCGCCTTGATAGGATCGGCCACCCCGATCAGGCCGGCGGCTTTGCCGTCGACCGCCACGAACATCACCGTCTGGCCGTCCGCCCGCATGGCTTCCGCCTCTGATGAGAGCCGGGCGGCATCGATCCCGAGGTCTTCCAGCAAGCGGATATTGCCGAAGGCGACCCCTTTGCCCTCCACCTTGCCCCGGACCCCTTTGCCGGTAAGAGATTCGAAGTCTTTGGCTTCGCTGAGCTGCATGCCGCGTTCCTGGGCTCCGGAGACGATGGCCGCGGCCAGGGGATGCTCGCTTCCTTTTTCAAGGCTGGCGGCCAGGTAGATTATCTCCTGTTCTTCAAATCCTTCCCAGGCCTTTACAGAAACCACTCGAGGCCTGCCCTCGGTGAGGGTCCCGGTCTTGTCCACCACCAGAGTGTTCACCTTGCGCATCACTTCGATGGCCTCGGCGTTCTTGAAAAGCACCCCCATTGTTGCGCCCTTGCCGGTCGCCACCATGATCGACATGGGGGTGGCCAGCCCCAGGGCGCAGGGGCAGGCGATGATCAGCACAGCCACGGCGTTTATCAGGGCGTGGGCCATTCTGGGTTCAGGTCCGACCGAGGCCCAGATGATAAAGGTGATGATCGCGGTCAGAACCACTGTGGGCACGAAATATCCCGCCACCACGTCGGCAAGTTTTTGAATGGGAGCACGGCTGCGCTGGGCCTCGGCAACCATATGGACGATCTGGGCCAGGAGGGTATCTGCGCCCACCCGTTCGGCTTGCATGATCAGGGAACCGGTGCCGTTTACCGTGGCGCCGATCACCTTATCGCCGGTATTCTTTTCCACCGGGATCGGCTCGCCGGTCACCATCGATTCATCCACCGAGCTTTTGCCGTCGATGACAACTCCGTCTACCGGCACTTTTTCACCGGGACGCACCCGCAAGTTGTCTCCGATTTGGACCTGCTCGAGGGGAATATCCTCCTCGGCGCCATCTTCCCGCAGGATTCTCGCCGTTTTGGGCGCTAGCCCCAAAAGAGATTTGATGGCGGCCCCGGTCTGGCTGCGGGCCTTGAGCTCCAGGACTTGTCCGAGAAGCACCAGGGTGGTGATCACGGCCGCGGCCTCGAAATAGACCGCCACTTGTCCGGCCTCACCCCGAAAGGAGGGTGGAAAGATTTCCGGGAACAGGGCGGCGATCAAGCTATAGCTATACGCTACGCTGATCCCCAGCCCGATAAGGGTGAACATGTTGAGGTTCATGGTCAGCAACGACCGCCAGCCCCGCACGAAGAACGGCCAGGCACCCCAGAGCACTACGGGAGTGGCCAGCAGCAGCTCGATCCAGATGAGAATCCGGGGGGAGGCAATGTGCTTCAAGGGCTGGCCCGGGATTAGATCGCCCATGGCGATTGCAAAAACGGGAATGGTCAGGATCAGACTCACCCAGAACCGCCGACGCATGTCGACGAGCTCTCGATTCTCTTCTACCTCCGCGGCGATGGTCCGAGGCTCAAGCGCCATGCCGCACTTGGGGCAACTCCCCGGCTCACTCTGCACCACCTCCGGGTGCATGGGGCAGGTCCATTCGACTTTGGCGGCCGGCGGGGCCGTCGGCTCGAGCGCCATCCCGCATTTAGGGCAACTGCCCGGCTTCTTCTGCCGGATCTCCGGATGCATGGGGCAGGTCCACTCCGTCTTGACGGCTGACGGCGTTGTCGACTGAAGCGCAGCCCCGCATTCAGGGCAGTTGCCCGGCGCCTTTTGCCGGGGCTCCGGATGCTTGGGAAAGACCCGCTCTCCTTCCCCCGTCGGCGGAGTCGTCGGCTCAAGCGCCATGCCGCACTCGGGACAGCTGCCCGGCTTCTTCTGCCAAATCTCCGGGTGCATTGGACAGGTCCACTCCCCCTCCGCGGCCGCAGGGATCACCAGTTCGAGGGTCATGCCGCACTCGGGGCAGTTGCCCGGCTTCTTCTGTCGGACTTCCGGGTGCATGGGACAGGCGTAAAGAGCCTCTTCTTCAGAACCTTGCCGTTCAGGCCCTCTGGTTTCACGCTCAGATTTTGGCTCGCCAGGCTTTCCAGCATACTGTCCAGGATTCTCTTGAAAGGAGTCCAGGCAACCTTTGCTGCAGAAAAAGTATTCCTTACCCCGGTAGGTGGCGCGGTACGCACTCCCCGAGTCAACATTCATCCCGCAGACGGGATCGCGCATTGGTTCCTGCTGATGTTGGTGCTGGTCGTTCTTGCCAGATTCTTTCATGTCGGCACCTGATAAAATTTCGCCGGAACAAAAACAAATAATATCAATAAATAACCTTTAGATAAATTCTAACTGACAGCTTGACGAACTTCAAGGAAGCTCCTGTTCAGGCTGCTACCATTTGCGCGCGGTCGATGTTCCCGATCTCAAACAGCCCCGGGAAAAGGGCAGCGGTGCAAGATCTTTGAAGTCTGCAACCCGCGGCAGGCCGCCAAAGTCCTGTCCACCGACATGCGCCTGAACATGGCCTTGCCGTGCCGGATTTCGGTATATACCGATAAGGGCAAAACGAGGATCGGTCTTATCCGACCCGTGCAAATGCTCTCAGCGTTGTCGCAGGATGAAACCATGATGCAGGTGGCCAAGGAAGTTGAGGAAAAAATCATTCTGATGGTGGACGAAGCGAAATGAGGCCCGCCGTTGCTCTTGAGGGTAGCCTGGAAAAATCCGGCCTCTTGCCAGTGGGGGAGAAGGGTATTATCCTTCAAGTAATGATAACTACTCTTGATAAAAGAAGCGGGCTCCTGAAGTCGAATCTCGCTCGCCGTGTTGGCTTCAGGCTATTTTCTCCCGGCAAAAAATAGCTGTCCAGGGTATAGTGGCAGCCCTTTAATCAAGGGCAAAAGGCTTCCCTGCAAACACCTTGACTTTCTTTCGTGAAGACATAGGCCGCGCGCAGCTGCGGGATGCGTTTCGGTATTGGATCCTGATTCCCTCTGCCGTCATCGCTTCGGGACGGACATTCGACTTCCTCCTGGCCCTGCCCCGCCTGCCGGGCCATGCCCGCCTGATCGCAGGAACCTCCGGCCTTCTTCTGACGACAGGCCTGATGCTCATCTGGCGGGCCATTCACGACCTAGAGGTGCTCGGCCAGGGCACGCCCAACCCGGTCCGCCCCCCAAAACGGCTTGTCATTTCGGGAAGCTACGCCCTTTGCCGCCATCCGATGTTCCTGGGATACGACCTGGCCGCCCTGGCCGTGGTGCTGCTCTGCCGTTCACCCGGCATGCTCTGCTTTTCTCTTCCCCTTTTTTTCCTGTGGGAAATTCGTTCTCTTCAAAAAGAAGAAAGAATTCTGGCCCTCCGCTTCCGGGCGGATTTCCAACACTATCGGCACGAGGTTCCCTTTCTGCTGCCTCTGCCGTTTCGTCATGGGTGATGTATGCTGCCTTTAGCTGCTGTCCGTAAACTTTTTCCCGCAACCGCTGAGCATCAGCAAGTGGAAGAAGAGGTCGACTTGCTGCTCCGGGGGATTCTCGATTCCAGGTACATCAGGACCAAGCGGGAATTCCCCCGGCCCTTGCGCTATGCCCAGCGCAATTTCTTCTCCATCCTCTTTCTGGCCGTCTACCGGGCGCTGGGCATCCCCCGGGAGCATCGGCTTTTCTACGGGACGATCAACCACTGCCTGCGGGGCATCGTCACCGGCACCGACAATCTGCTGGACGACGAATACAAGGAGTTGCTGCCCCTTGATTTCCCGGAGCGCGCTACCCGGTTCAAAAGCGCCATGCATTTGCTGCTCTTCGATCGGATTCTGGATGCGGCCGTGGAACGGGCGGCCCGTGAGGGCCTGGTCCCCAGGGGGAAAACCCGCCCTCTTCTTCAGGCCGTCTTTCAGGCCCTGGTGCCCATCGGCGCCGAAGAGGCCCGGGAAGAGCCAGGAATCCACCAGATCATCAGCCCGGCCGCAGTTCTCTCTTCCGTGCACATGTCCAAAGGGGGCAAACTTCTAGGGATCTCCTTCGTGGC
>JARRJE010000350.1:0-3047 GCA_037379765.1 Deltaproteobacteria bacterium | reverse complement strand
GATCTCAGCACCGATGATAAGATCGAACCTTGGCAGGTCCGGCGGCTTTTGCCAATCAATGAGCTCGAAATGGACACCGGTGAGCCCGCTTGCTGCAGCACTCACCCGCTGGAAGTCGAGGATGATCGGCTCGAAGTCGCTCAAGGTGACCTGATAGCCATTGGCTGCCGCCACCAAACCGGGTGCCCCTAGCCCCGCCCCCAGTTCGAGAAGGCTCTGCCCCGGAGCAGGTGGAAGCTGGGCTATGAGATCGGCGAGCACCAGGGACGACTCCCAGAGTTTCACCCAAAACGGAAAATCGGAGACGTTTTGAAAAGGGTCCTTTCCCCCCAGCAACGCTTCCAGATCGGTGACCTGGAGAAGCTGCAGTTCCTTGTCCCGCACCCGGAGCGGCTCGAAAGCCACTTGGTATTTTTTTCTGATCTGCTTGTAGATATCCGCCGCCCGTCCCGGCAGCTCCTGTGGCTCCATAACGAATTCTCCTCTTGTAAGACCGCCTCTCATCGCGGCCCGGGATTTTTTCTATCGGGGAAATGGCAGTGCGAGCCGAACTATTCCGTTACCCAACGTTGCCGCGGCCCGGCAGTTGCTCACTGCCCTCCCTTGCCGTCTTCTCAAATGACAAAGTCAATTAGTGGCCGGAGCCTGACGAGAACGAAAAAAGGCGAATCCTACAGGAACGGCGAGGGAGGTAGAGTGCGATTCCCTAGGGAGCCACTATACGTGAGGGGCATTCGATTGTAAACCCCCGGGGAATATCTGGGCAGGCGGCGCCAAATGACAAGAGCCACCTGAAAGGGTGGCTCTTCGAAAAATACGAGAAAGGTAAAGCTCAGCAGCCTTCGATACTCATTTTCTTTTTTTCCGCCTTCACCTTGACATTGCTGCCTGCGCTCAATTTGCTGGCATCCTTGCCGCAATCCAGGACCACGGTGTTGCCGTCGACGGATTTCACTTCGCAGTTGGCGGTCTGCGCGAAGCTCACGCCAGCGGTGGCGGCGCCAAATGACAGGGCCAGGGCAAGGGTCAACAGTTTCTTGCTCATCGGGGTTTCTCCTTCGTTAAGAGGTTTTTGGGGGAAAAGCAAAAATTGAGCAATATTGGGCAAACAACCGCTATCATCGCTAGTATATACAGCGCACCCTCTTTGTCAATTAAAAAAGACTGCACCCCAAAATCATCATTTGCACGACCACCGCACCACCCAGTTGCTGCAATGGCCGCTTTTTCCATCACCCTCTGGACAGAATCAAGGTGGAGAGCAACCTCCACTACATCAGTTCTTTGATGTCGGCCGCGACCACTGCATCATCCGCGTACCCCCGATAGCTCTTTACGATATTGCCTTTCCGGTTGACCAGGAAGGTGGCAGGAATACCGATGATCCCGCCGAAGTCTTCGGATACTTTAGTCGTGCCCATGCCCACCGGGTAATTGATTCCTATTTTGTCGACGAATCTCTTCACGATCGCGGAGCCGCCCTGGTCCACCGAGATGCCGATCACCGAGAACCCTTTGGGGCCGAATTCCTTCTGCAGCTTGATGAATCCGGGGATCTCCTGCCGGCAGGGGGGACACCAGGTAGCGAAAAAGTTGATCAGCAGCACCTGTCCTTGATAGGTGCTGCTGTCGATAGCTTCCCCGCGATTGACGGCGTGCACTTTGAATTGGGGCATCTGGGTGGCTGCCTGCAGAGGGGCAGCGGCAAATAACATCAAAAACAAAACCCAAACGGCAGGCAGCATATGTCCTCGGTATGACTTAAAAATCCGTGACATCATTCTTCTCCTCAGGTTAAACTGGACAGGATTGAAGTTCTGAGAGGTTAAAGGCCTCCTTGTCTTCGGGATTAGCTAATACCTCAAATTACCTCAGATCCCCGCTAACCTCAACACAAGAAAGCCCTCACATCAACAGCCCTTGCCCTGCATCCTCGCATATGGCTGTGGCGATTCCGACGAGCTTCGATCTTTTTTTCAAAAACTTAATTCGGCATTCGGCATTCGGTGATCAGCAGAAATTGGCTGGACAGAGACCGCAATTTCTCAATGGACGACCCGTTACGATTCTCTGATTTTGTTACAGCTGCTGAAAGCCGAGAGCTGACTTCGAACACTTTCTTTTTACGATCGAGGGAAGACGCTATGTGGTTCTCTTTTTTTGTCGTAGCGACAGGTGTCTTCATGTCTACCATGGACAGCAGCATGGTTAATATTGCGCTGCCGGCGATCATGGATGATTTCAGTATGCCCCTGCGGAACACGGAATGGGTGGTTATGATCTATCTGCTCGCGATCACCGCCACTCTGCTTTTCTGGGGTTATCTCGCGGATCGCTTCGGCCGGCGTCGCATTTACGCTTTCGGGTTGTTCATCTTCGCCCTGGGATCGCTTGCCTGTGCCTTAGCCCCACAACTCCGCTGGTTGGTACTCGCCCGCCTAGGCCAGGCTTTAGGGGCTGCAATGATGATGGCTACCGGCCCCGCCATGGTCAAGGAGATTTTCCCGGCCGACCAGTTGGGACGCGGCCTCGGGTTAATAGGAGTCGCAGTCTCCCTGGGGCTGATGGCCGGTCCTGCTGTAAGCGGCTTTCAACCGGTGGGCTCATGCTGCTTGCTAGGCTCACCCTCGGACAACAGCCTTGGGAAGTGGCGTGGCGCCTGGCCTTACTCGGCAGTGGTCAGGCCATGTTCCTGTCACCCAACAGCGCCGCGGTACTCGGTGGCATGCAAAAACAATACGTGGGGACAGCAGCTGCTCTGCTCGCAACTGCCCGAAATCTGGGAATGCTCTTGGGCATTGCCCAAGCCGGCCTGCTCTTCTCTCTCTTCTTTGACGTTTACAGCGGCGGCCTTGATCTGCATCATTTTTCGCCGGCCCATTCCAGCGCTTTCATGCTGGCCCTGCGCTACTCCCTTCTGATCACCGCAGGCATCGGCCTGGCAGGCGCCTTCATTTCCTGGCAGCGGGGGGGCGCGCGCGCGCCCCACCAGATCAGAGCTGTCCGCGATCAGACGGCCCGCAAAAGAGTTGGATCTCGGATGAGTG
>JARRJE010000349.1:0-6226 GCA_037379765.1 Deltaproteobacteria bacterium | reverse complement strand
GCTCCACCGCCTCCTTCTCACCAGAGATAACAATCTGTTGCGGACTATTAATATTTGCAGCAACCACATAGCCTTGCACCTGTCCGAGGATAGTGACTGCCGTCTCGTAAGCACAGGCAAGGCTGGCCATGCTCCCCTTCTCACCTTGCGCTGCCGTCATCGCCTGCCCCCGCATTGCCGCCAGCTTCAGCAAGGCTTCTTCATCAAAAGCGCCGGCAACGTGAAAGGCGGTGAGCTCGCCCAGACTGTGTCCCCCTGCGGCCACTGGAGTGATGCCCAGACGGCCCAGTCTTTTGCGCCAGAGCAGAGAGGCCAGACAGATGGCAGGCTGGGCTATCCCAGTATCTTTAAGCTCCGCTGCCCAGTCCTCGATCCGGGTCTGATCAAGGGCCCTGTCCAGGGGTTTGTACATGTGGTCGGCGACATCGATCCCGGTTTCTCCCTTGAGCCAGGCAGAGGCCTCGGCCATGAAGTCGCGAGCCCACTCATGGCGCTCGACCAAGGTTCTTGCCATGTTCAACCGTTGGGATCCCTGGCCGGGGAAGAGAAAGCCTATCCTCGTTTTTTGCAGGGTGTGCCCGATGAGGAGGTTCTGCTTCGGGCTGATGCGTTTTTCTCCAGCAACCAGAGGGTCTTGAATGAGGCTGTTTTCGAGATCATCGAAACCCGCGGCAAGAGATTCCGGTGAATCGGCGATAAGTGCTGCCCGAACTAAGTCTTGGCCATCGACCTCGCGGGAAAGCTGGGCGGCAAGATCGACCATGTCGCCCACGCTCATTCCCTGGGCGATCTGGCGCACTTCCCGAACCTGCGTCAGCAGCTCGGCTGAAGAGCTGGCACTGAAGATGAAGAGCTCCGTCTCCTGGGCAGAGGCCAGGAGCTTGCGCTCTTCCATATCGGGGGCCAGCTTGGCGGCAGGGGCATCGCCGGATTCGAGGGTGAGATGACAGTTGATCCCTCCGAAACCCATCCCCGAAACACCGGCCCGCAGTAACTCACCCGGCGGGCGGATCTCGCCTTGCATAATCGGATAAACCAGACGAGCAGGTTTCTCGAAAGTGGGACTCGGCTCGGTGCAATTGGCAGTGGGCGGCAACACTCGGCGGTTCACCGCCATCACTGCCTTGAGGAAGCCGCCGATGCCGGAAGCGGCTTTGGTGTGGCCGATGATGGATTTGAGCGATGTAATGCCGCAAGGCCTGAAAGAATGGCTTTGCATATCGCCCATTACCTCCGCTATGGCGGTCAGCTCCGCTTTGTCCCCCGCGGGTGTACCGGTGCCATGCCCTTCGACGAAGTCGACATCGCGCAGTCCATAACCGGCGCCGGTGTAAGCCCTGCGTATGGCCAGGGCTTGGGCCTCGGCCTTTGGCGCAGTGAGACCGCCTTTGCCATCGGTGGACATGCCCCACCCCCTGAGAACGGCATAGATGTAATCGCCGTCGGCCCGGGCGTCCTCCAATCTTTTCAAAACAACAAAACCCGCACCCTCCCCGGGGATGAAGCCGCTGGCTCGGCGGTCGTACACCCGCATGTCGTCTTTGGCAAGGGCCTTGGTCTTTGCAAATCCGATCAATTCAAATGTATCGAGGCTGACATCCACCCCGCCGACGATGGCCAGATCCAAATTGCCGTGCGACAATGCCGTGCAGGCGGTGGCGACTGCTATCAGTGAGGAAGAACACGCCCCGTCCACCGTATAGCCACCGCCATTGAGATTCAGAAAATTGCAGATCCTGCCGGCAATGGTATTGGAGAGATTGCCGGCTAGGGTGTCCTCGGTCACCGGCGCGAATACGGATTTGTAGTAGGCCTCCATATTGGTGGCCAGAGCCGCGATCATCTCCGACGGCAGGCCATTGTCAGCAGCTGCGGCCTGCAATGTTTTCAGGACAAAAGGCCAGCGCAGCCGCATACCCTCCGCTCGGCTCTGCTCCCCGGTAAGGGTATTCCCCAAGATGACGCCAGTGCGATCGGGCGGCACCTTCACGCCGCTGTACCCGGCATCTTCCACTGCCTGAAGGGCGGTCTCGAGAGCGAGCCAGTGGCTGATGTCCGTTGAAGTTTTATCTTCGGCCGAGGGATCAGGATCGTAATAATCGTCTAAGGGGAGGCGGACATCGGGAATACGTCGGAACTGTCGCCGGCGAGTCAAGACATTTTCCCACAACTGCTGAACATCTGGGGCGCCGGGGTAATAACAGGCCAGACCGATGACCGCAATGGGGCGCCGGGTGACTTCTGTTCGCTCTTGGTAAGAGAGGTTCTTGTAGAATGTGATATAGGCGGGCGGCGGGTTCTTGATGAGAAGTCCGACCCGCTGTACCAATGGTGATTCAGGAATTTCAGTGGACCACAGCTTTTTGCAGGACAGCTCGATGCTTTCGGTCGAGTCGATCCGTACCTTGAGGTCCGCATCGGTCATGCCCGCAAGAGAAACCGAAGCCCCAGGGGGTACCGGCAGAATGACGTGAAGCCCGGTTTTGGACAGATTGGCGATTAAGACGGAATACTTCTGTTCCCCGACATGTAACTCCGCTTCGAGGCTGACGTGAATTCTCCGTGACTCCCTCTGGTCATTCCGCTGAAATTCCTTCCGCCCACCTTCGCGCGAATCCATGTTCATCATGACCGCGAATCTCCCCCCAGATTAATAACCAGGCGCAGCTGTTAAAGACCTATTGCTGGTTCATACCCGATTGCCTCTTATATAGCCACCTTAGGGAGCCATTGTCGCGCCTGTTCACCATGGTATGTCCGCGCTCCCTGGAGAAATTTATATTTTATAAACAGCTTAAAAAGAGCATTACCCCGATGACTAACCAAAATGCAAATCAATTTTTTCATTTTTCCTTATGTGGCTTACATTTTTTCCGATTCATTTTTCCTCGCTTGCTATGTTTATCAATGGCCCATCGGGTTGAGATGAGACCTTTGCGGAGGTCGGTGTCGCAACAAATTTGTACTGTCATTTTCCATCCTGCAATTATCGATACGAAAGCAGTAAGTTTTGCAATGGAAGGTAAGGAGTGAGGTTGCCACAGGGTTCGATTGAGACCCAGCCTGCTAACTCCAAACATCACAGCATCTCCTGGCAGCCGAGTCTCACTCCGGCAGCGATTGACAATACAAAGCTTTCTTTGCTGTAATGGGAATATCATCATGCCCAGACGTGGAACTGCTGCGCCGGTCGTTTCCGGTCCCCTCTCAATTGTCACCGTGCTTGTGAGCGTTGGAGACTTTTAACGAATGCCTTCCTCCAAACCCAGAATTGCCATCCTCGACCTCACCGGTTGCACCGGCTGCGAGGTAAACCTGTTGCGCCTGGGGGCCGATTTCCTCGACATGGCCCAGGATTTCGAAATCGTCACTTGGCGGATGGTTCAGGAAGAAGAGGAGACCGAATACGATATTGTCTTTGTCGACGGATACGCTTGCAAC
Organism: Deltaproteobacteria bacterium; assembly: GCA_037379765.1. Taxonomy (GTDB): domain Bacteria; phylum Desulfobacterota; class Desulfobulbia; order Desulfobulbales; family UBA5123; genus JAJYKH01. The sequence goes on along the minus strand of JARRJE010000349.1, from coordinate 2,785 downwards.
GAGAAGCAAGTCGAGCAGCTCAAGAAAGCCCGGGAGACGGCGGCGGTGGTCGTGGCCCTGGGGGCCTGCGCCATTTCAGGAAATGTTTTTTCGCAGCTCACTCCGGAAAATTACGAAAAGATGAAGGCCCTGGTCTATTCGCCCGAGCACCAGGCGATCACCCAATTCGTCAAGCCGGTGCCTGAGGTGGTGAAGGTAGATTACACCGTGCCGGGCTGTCCAGCGAGAGTGGAGGTAGCCCAATCCCTTCTGGCCAAACTGCGGGAGGAACCGGCAAGGGGCAGGAAGCTGGTCTTCGGGGCTGTTCGCCGACGCGATTATTTGGCCAAAATCGAGGGGCACGGCAGCCTCCAGGTGAACTTCGCCGAGGGCACGGCCCGTTTTTATCCCTCAGAGGGAGAGCGTTTCGTGGAAGGACTGGTGGCCGGCAAGCCGTACGGCCAAGCTCCGCTCATCCACAGCCGCATCTGCGGCATCTGCCCGGTAGCTCATGCCGTCTGCTCCATTCTCGCCCTAGAGCGGGCCCTGGGAGTGCATCCATCTCACCCGGCCATCCGTCTGCGCAAGCTCTTTGCCTGCGGCCAGATGGTCCAGAGCCATCTTCTCCACCTCTATTTCATGGTCCTGCCCTCCCAGTCGGGACTCACTTCCGGGGTGGAAATGAGCAAAGCCTACCCGGCCGAGTTCCACCTTTATCTCAACATCAAGCGGCTCTGCGAAAAGCTTTTCGAGCTGATTGGCGGCGCTCCTTTACAGCCGGTGACTCTCACCGTAGGGGGCTTCACCAAGGTGCCTGACGTCGAAGAACTGCTCGCCATCGGCGACCAAATTCTGGACGTCCTCGACGAAGCTGAAGATCTGGCCTCCCTTTTCGCCGGTTTCCCCTGGCCCGCTGCAGAAACCGAATGCACTCGCCTCAGCCTGCAACCCGACCTTGCCGACGAATACCCGCTTTTTGGCCGTCGAGTCCTTGCCGGGACCCCGGAACCGCTCCCTGTCAAAAAATACCGCGACTTCCTCGTGGAGGAGATACCACTGGCCCATCCCGGCAAGGTCGGCTACCTGGCCCCGAAGGTTCCGGTCAAAACAGGGGCGCTGGCCAGGATGTTCCATCACCGCCAGCGACTCCAGCCGCTGGCGGCAGGGATCCTCGACCGGACCTCGGTCGATTTCACCAATCCTTTCCACAACAGCTTGGCCCAGGCAATCGAGATCGTCAATTATCTCGAACAGGCCCTCTGCCTGATCAACAAGCTGGCCGGCGATGAATTGGCCGCGGCAACAGTACACCCGAAGGAGGTCAATGTCCGGGCTCTGGCCAGGGAAGGCGCCTGGCCCCAAAGAGGGGTAGCTGCCATCGAGGCCCCCCGCGGCCTGCTTTTTCATGACGTGCATATCGAAAAAAACGGCACCATTTCCGCGTACAACATTATCGCCCCTACCGGTATCAACCTCTCCGGCCTCGAGCAGGAAGCCGCCCTCCTTGTCCGGAGCTATCAGGCCGAAAATGATGCCTTTTCGTATTTATCGAGTAATCCTTCTCATTCTGAAGAAAATCGGTTTAAATAGAAGATTCTGAACCTCCGATTCGATACCCTAAAATGCGAGGATCAACTTGCTGCATTTCATCGTGAAAAAGGTCAAGAAACGGCTGCACTCCGGTCAGCGCAACGCCCCGGCCCAGCCAACACCGGCGAACCCTGAAGAGACCGCGGAACAGGAGGAAACTTCAGCCGAAACAGCACCCCCCGCCAACCGGCCACAAGGCGGCAGAAAGAAGAAGCCGTCATCTCGACCGAGAAGAAAGCCGAAGAAACCCGCATCTGCTCCCGAGACATCCCCTTGGGATCCCACCCTCTTTCAGGTACCAGCGGCTAAGGGAAAAACCCGTTTTCAGGATCTTGACCTGCCGGATGAAATTCTTCATGCCATATACGATCTCGGCTTCGAATACTGCACACCGATCCAGGCCGAGATCCTACCACCGGTACTGGTCGGCAAGGATGCCTTCGGAAAGGCCCAGACCGGCACAGGCAAAAGCGCCGCTTTTCTCATCGCTATTTTCACTCGCCTCATGCGCCATTCCGTTCCGCAAGGGACTAAAAACGGCCAACCTCGCGCCCTGATCCTGGCCCCCACTCGGGAGCTTGTCGTCCAGATCACCAGGGATGCCGAAGACTTGGGCAAATACAGCCCAGTCAACACCCTGGCCGTCTTTGGGGGCATCGATTATGAAAAGCAGAAACAAGCCTTGAAACAGGAGCGGATCGACGTGCTGATCGCCACCCCAGGCCGGCTCCTCGACTATGCCCGCCGCAAGGTGGTCCGCCTTGATCAAGTGGAGATCCTGGTGATCGACGAGGCCGACCGGCTGCTCGACATGGGCTTCATCCCCGACGTTCGGCAGATCATCAACCAGACGCCATACAAGGACAAGCGCCAGACCATGCTGTTTTCCGCCACCCTGACCCCGCAGATCGGCCATCTCGCGGCACAGTGGACCAGGGAGCCGATCACCGTTGAGATCGAGCCGGAGCAAGTGGCCGCGGAATCGGTGGAACAGATCGTCTACCTGGCTACTTCGGAGGAGAAATTTACAGTCCTTTACAATCTGATCACCCAGAAGGACCTGGACCGGGTGATCGTTTTCTGCAACCGGAAGGACGTCACCCGCAAGGTCCGGGACAAGCTTTACCAGCACGGTATCAGCTGCGCGCTTCTCTCCGGCGATGTGCCCCAGAACAAGCGCATGAGGACATTGGACAACTTCAAGAACGGCAAGATC
>JARRJE010000348.1:0-3049 GCA_037379765.1 Deltaproteobacteria bacterium | reverse complement strand
CCAACATCAACCAACTGCTCGCCATCTTCAGCATGGCCCAGGACAGTTTCTATTTTCCGGTGATCGACGAAACCGGCCGGATGACCGGCATTATCTCGCTCAAGGACGTGAAGAACATCATTCACGATGAAGAACTGCGGCTTTGCGCCACGGTGGGCACCATCTGCTCCCGGAACGTCATCACCCTCACCCCCAACGACAACCTTTACACCGCCATGACCCTTTTCGATGTCAAGGGTATCGAGGAGATCCCCGTGGTGGAGTCGGCCGATAACAAGTGGGTGGTGGGGATGCTCAAGCGCCGGGATGTGATCGCCGCCTACAACCGTGAGGTCGTCAAACGGGGGATCAGCAAAAAAACGGCAGCGATCAGTCTCAAGGTGAATTCCAATTAATCGGTTCTTCCAAAACCTTTTTTGAGCTGAGCACCGGCAGCCGGACGTGTTGCCGAAAAAGAAGAACGGCGAGCCCTCGGAGTTTCGCCGCTACTCCTCCCGGTCGCTGTGGGCCATGCGGCCGAAGGCGGTCACCTTCTCCACCGTGATCACCAGCCGCCTCTCCGTTTGCGGGAAATCCGGAATCTCTTGCCCGGCCGCATACCCGTCGAGGCTCTCAAGTTCCTGCACCGATTCCACCCGGCCTAGTATCTGATGGCCGCGCCCCGAGGCAGCATCCCAAGCTACCACCGCCACGCCCGGATTTTCCTGAAGATTGCTCATGGTGCGCAGGCAGAACCAGGAAGAGACCGAGATCTTATCAGCGCCGGCTGTTTCGATACGGCCAGCGGCGGCCAGGTGAGGCCGTCCCTCCCGGTCAGCCGAAGCAATCAGCACATGCCCGATTCGGCTGCCGAGGGCCACCGCTTGGGTGATAATTTCGGGCGATGGTTTTTCCATAGGTTTCTCAAACTGCCGCGGCAAATATTTGACAGGAATCCCTTTCTTTCAGGGTAGGGAATGGATATCGGCCGTGTCAAACCCCGCCGTCAGGTTTTCCTCTCCTTCCCGGTCAGGATAAGAAGCAGGAGGAAAACCATGCCCACCACCGCAAAACCGAAACAATCCCGAAAAGTGTCCTGGAAGGCGAAGCTTCTGGCCTGAACCTGCTGAATGCGGCCCAACAAAAGTTGGGCCTTGGCCTCGGCCAGCCCTTCGGGGAAGCTGCGAGCCAGGTTGATGGCCTGTTCCTGGACGTAGTGGCTTACGTAATTGTAGTTCTGGACGATGCCGATGCCTTCGAAATGGAGGGTCTGCTTCATCTCCAGGGTATTGGTGGCGATAGCGGTCCCCAGAGAACCGCCCAGAAAGCGGAGGTAGTGCATGAGGCTTACTCCTTGGGCGGTCTTATCGCCAAGACGCCCCAAAGCCAGGGCGGAGACCGGGGCGAAGAATGAGCCCAGGGAGATGCCGAGCGGAATGGTGAGGATGGCCGCCCGCACTGAAGGGGTGTAGAAATTGAGAGAAGGAATCAGCGCATAACTGGTGAAAAGGTAGATGGCGGAGCTTACTACCAGAACCTTGGGCGGGCCGTACCTGTCGCTCAGAATGCCGGCGAGCGGCGAGACGATGGCAATGAAAATGGCGAAGGCCAGCATGTGCAAACCGGTATCGAAGGTGGGCAGACCTTTGAGGGTTTCATAATAAAGGGGCAACAGGTAGAAGAGTTGATAGATGGAAAGGCCCATGGTGGTGGAATAAAACCCCATGGACAGGGTGTATTCCCGGATTTTGAAAATCGCGGGATCGATGAGCTTATGCTCGGAGAGCAACTCCGAGAGCAGGTAGAGGAGCAGGAAGGTGCCGGCGGCAAAGCCGAGTCCCACGATGAATACGGACTGGGACCAGCCCAGCTGCTGGCCTTTGGAAAGGAGCACCAGCAGCGAGACGGTGAAGGAGCCCATCAGAAAATAGCTGACGAAGTTGAAGCGCAGCCGCTCCTTGTGTCTGACCAGCACTGGCAGGAAGAAGAAACCGGCCACGAAATTCATGAGCCCGGCCGGCATGTTGATGAAGAAAACCCAGCGCCAGCTGAGGTTCTCCGTGATCCATCCCCCTACGGTGGGGCCGAGCGAGGGAGCAAAGCTCACCCCCATGGCGTAGATGCCCATGGCCAGGCCCCGTTTGTTCGGGGGATAGATGGAGAAAAGAATGGTTTGGGCCGAGGCCATGATGAAGGCTTCGCCGAACCCTTGGACGATGCGGGAACCAACCATCTGCGGGAGCGATCCGGCCAGGCCGCAGAGGGCGCTGGCCGTGGTGAAGACCAAGAGGCCGATCAGAAACAGCCACTTGAGACCCAGCACCCGACCGAGATTATGGGTGAGCAGCAGGCCCACCGCCGCTGCCGTCATGTAGGCGGTGATCACCCACTGGATACCATAGAGGTCGGTGGCAAGCGGCCCCATCATCTTGGGGACCACCACATCCACCACCGTGGTGTCCAAGATGGCCATGAACGCCCCGGTCATGACAATCAGGGTGAGGAAAGCCCGCTGGCCGCCGGAGATGGTCTCGAAAATCGGACGGCCCTCTTGCTCCTTCACCTGCCCTCCTGGCTCCCGACCGGCTGTTTCGGTCATTGCTTCTCAAATCCTTTTTGTAAACCAATACCAACAGGACCGGCACTGCTCGATACGGAAGTGATCAAAGGTACCTTAGATTTGCGTAAACGCGACCGCGCGCTATAGCAAGTGCTATGCGGGCGGTCGTGATCGCGCAAAATCCGGTGCCTATTCAACCCTCCGCTCGCGGCAGATACGCCGGTGAACCCATCTCGGAAGCGTTCACCGGTGCCGTAGATGTCCGCAAGCAGAACGAGCAGCTATACTCCCGTATGCTGCCCGTTCGGATCGCGGGGAGATACGGTGCCGGTGGACGCTTCCATCCGTTTGATCTCTACCTCGCCGCCCATCCCGATCCGCAGCAGGGAGATGTCACCTTTGGTGATGGCGATACGTACCGGAATCCGCTGGGCCACTTTGGTAAACTCGCCGGCGGAGATATCCCGGGGTGCCATGGCGAAAGTGGCGGCGGAGGTGGGCAGTACATCC
>JARRJE010000347.1:0-5232 GCA_037379765.1 Deltaproteobacteria bacterium | reverse complement strand
GGGGATGAGCATGCTCGGGAAGTGCCGATGGAACCACGTCGCCTTTGTCCCCCGGCTGCTGCTATCCAGCCCGTGAAGAAAGGTGGTGTTGGCCGGCATCATTTGCCTCGCATCACTTCGGAGTAAATGTCGGGGTAAAGTTTTCGAGCGCAGTCTGGGCAGATGCCGTGGCTGAACTCCGCTTGCGAGTGATCGCTGATGTAGGACTCGATCTGGTTCCAGTCTCCCCTGTCGTCCCGGACCTTTTTGCAGGAGGCACAGATGGGCAGCAGACCGCTCAGAGTTTTGACCTCGGCCAGGGCTTCCTTCAGCTCGGTAATGACCTTTTCGCGTTCTTTTTCAGCTTTGACGCGATTTTTGATTTCCGCCGCAAGACGGGTGTTGGCCTGGGTCAGTTCTCGGAAGGTGAGGGTGAAAGGCTTGTTAAATCCGGTTACGATGATCGCCCGGTAGATGAGATAGAAGGAGAAGATCTTGAAGTAGTGGCCCACCAGGTTGGAGAAGCCGTAGTTGCTTATGTAAAAGGTGAAGGCCAGCTCGGAGATGATGGTGCATGCCATCGAGCCGAGAAGCATAAAATAGACATCCCGGTCGAACCGGTCGCGGTTCCTGACGAGCAGCCCGATGCTGGCCAGGAGGATTCCGGAGATGATGTATTCGCTGATCTTCTTGAAGGGCGTCAGACCAACGCCCTCGATGAAGCAGACTGGGAAGATCTTACAGGTGAAGATGCTCGCGACCAGAAGGCCGCTGAACGCCAGGTAGCCGAAAAAGACTCGGTAGGGCCGAACCGGCTTCTCCGTGGCGAGATAATAGAAGGCGACAAGCAGGGTCAGGCTTTCCAGAAAACGGGCTGCAATCCACAGTTGATTGGCGTAGTATTCGTAGTCGGTAAAGATCTGCAATCCCTTATAGGAAAGGGTATGCAGGAGGTCGAGGCCGCCGATGAACAAGTAGGCAATGCCGATGAAGAGAAGATAAGGGTTTTGCAGATAATTCCGTGAGTTCCAAGCGATGACGAAAAGGGCGAAGGCGACGACGATGCTGAAGATCTCGGCCAGGCTGTGGAAGAGCAGATAATTGTATAAACTGGTGAGATAGAGGCCGATCAGCAGCAGGCCACCGAAGATGACGACGGGAAGATGCGCTTTCGGTGAGAGAATGGCGGAAATTTGTCGATTCATGCGTCAATACCTACAAATATCTGCAAAGCAGCGCCGTTCGCCGGGGAAGTAAGTGATACGACGTCCTGAAGAAGGGACTCCAAAACCCCCTGATTATACTTGCTGGTGCTTCAGGGGCAAGTAAATCCATGAAAACCAAGAATTTCCAGGTCGGTGCTCTGGTGAAAACGTTCTCTGGCCTCATCTTTCATGGCGAAGCATGGTAAAGTAGAGAGCCTTTCTTGAGGGGATTTTCTGCCTGTCCCCGGCTGGGGCATAATCAATAATTTCCTTTTGATGGCGACATGAAAGGACGTCTGTTCACCGTCGGCCACTCCAACCACCAGACCGACTTCTTCCTTGAGCTGCTTTATGGCTCCGAGGTGCAGGTGGTGGTGGATGTGCGCTCCGTTCCGTATTCCCGTTACGTCTCCCGGTTCAACAAGCGGGAGATGGAAACGCTCTTGAAGCTCTCCGGCCTCAGGTACCTTTTCATGGGCAATCAGATCGGCGGCAAGCCGGAGGATGATTCCCTGCGGGACAGTCGGGGACGTGTGGATTACGCCAGACTAGCCCGAACTGAAAAGTTCCAGCAGGGGCTTGACCGGCTGGAGAACGGGCTGGCGGCCGGCTGGCGGATCGCGCTCCTTTGCGCCGAGGAGGACCCGCTCCGCTGCCATCGCCACTGGCTCATCGCCAAAGAGTTGGAGCTGGTCCGCCACGTGAAGGTCTGGCACTTGCGGGCCGACGGCTCCGAGATGCGGGCCATCGACCATTTTGGGAGTGAGCCGGAGCAACTCGGGATGTTCTAGTGAGCGCCCACAGGCCCCACATCTACTTTGTCATCGGCCTGTTCGCGCAGCACCAGTACACTCGCAGGCCTCTTCCTCGTATCTGCGGCACCTGTGAGCGCTCACAACAAAGAGGGGAATAAGCTGATAAGTGGAGTAGTTTTGGCCTCGGCCTCGTCAACATCCTGATGATACACTCACGAAAACAAGCATGTTGAGTGGTCACAGGTGCCGCAGATTAGACGTCATCGCAAAAACTGCGATGACGCCGGGCCATTTTTTAGTAATAGTTGCTTCAGCATTCCCGCCCGCCGGAATTTGGTGCTTGTGGAAGGATCGTCAAATTCGCGCAAGCGCTTCTGGTTGCTATAGCAGCGCTATGCGGCCAGAGGCGATCGTGCGAAGATGCGGTGCCTGTGACCTCTCAGGATTTGAGGTCGGACAGACGCTGCCGATTCGCATCAATCTTGGCCAGGGTGGCAGACAGGGTTTCCTGCTTCTCCCTCTCCTTTGCCACTACTTCGGCAGGAGCATTGGCCAGGAATTTTTCATTTCCGAGCTTGCCCTCCACCTTCCGAAGTTGAGCCTCGGCTTTTTCCTTTTCCTTGTCGAGCTTGGCGGTTTCCTTGTCGATGTCCACCAGGCCGGCGAGCGGCACGAAGATCTCGATGTCGCTGTGGATATAGGAGGCCGCGCCCTTGGGCCGTTCCGTCTCTCTCCGGACGGTGATCGATTCTGCCCGGGTCATGGTTTTGATCGTTTCAGTCTCCTCCTCGATGAACCGAGCCCGGTCGGCGTCCGGGCAGAGGATGAGGCTGCTGATGGCGGCGGAAGGGTGGATCTGCATCTCGCTTCTGATGTTGCGCAGGCCCGTGATTACCCCCATGAGCAGCTCCACGCCCTTTTCGGCCTCTTCATCCAGGTGGCCTTCATGCTCTTCCGGGAAGGGCTCGAGCATAATGGAGGAGCGCTCTCCGGGCAGCACCTGCCAGATCTCTTCGGTGACAAAGGGAACGCCGCCCGCTTCGGCCTCATGCATCTGGGCGAGGTGGACGCAGGCGTCGCCGCCACCGTGGCCGATCGGGACGACCTCTGTCACCGCCCGGTCGGTACGGCTTAAAATCCAGCGGTGGGGAAGAGAGAGGTCGTCCCGATCGGCCACGGTGGCAGCGACGCCTGCGTCCACCTCGCCCAGATGCATGAGGGCGAAGCGGGCGGCATTCCAAATCTTGTTGATGAAATGGCGATAGCCCTCGATCCGCTCTTCGGCGAGCTTGATGTCCCGGCCCTGGGCGGCAAACGCCGCCATGGTGAAGCGCAGGGCGTCGGTACCGTATTTGTCCATGAGCTCGAGCGGGTCAAGGACATTGCCCTTGGACTTGCTCATCTTCTGGCCTTGGGCGTCGCGGACCAGGGCATGGAGGTAAACATCGCGAAAGGGGATCTCGCCCATGAAGTGGAGGCCCATCATCATCATCCGCGCCACCCAGAAGAAGAGGATGTCGAAGCTGGTGATGAGCACCGAGGTGGGGTAGAACATGGTCAGTTCCGGGGTTTCATCGGGCCAGCCCAGAGTGGAGAAGGGCCAGAGCGCCGAGCTGAACCAGGTGTCCAGGACATCGGTTTCCTGCCGAAGGGCGGAGCCCTCGCACTTGGGGCAGCGGGTGGGATTCTCCGTCGCCACGATCAGCTCGCCGCACTCTTCACAGGTCCAGGCCGGGATTTGGTGGCCCCACCAGATCTGGCGGGAGATGCACCAGTCGCGGATGTTGTACATCCAGTCGTAGAAGGTGTTCTCCCAGGAGGCGGGGTGGATTCGGATCCGCCTGGACTTCACCGCCTGGATGGCCTTTTCTGCCAGGGGCTTCACCGAGACGAACCACTGCTTGGAGAGAGTGGGCTCGACTACGGTGGCGCAGCGGTAGCAGTGGCCTACCCCGTGCTGGAGTGGCTCGATTTTTTCGAGCAGCCCGCGCGCCTCGAGGTCCGCCACCACTTTTTTGCGGCAGGCGAACCGGTCGAGGCCCGCATAGGCACCGGCCGCCTCGTTCATGACCCCGTTATCGTCCATGATCTTGACCGCGGGCAGGTCGTGACGGCGGCCGATCTCGAAGTCGTTGAGGTCATGGGCCGGGGTGACCTTGAGTGCGCCGGAGCCGAATTCCATCTCCACGTGGGTGTCGAAGACGATTGGGATCTTGCGGTCGACAAGAGGCAGGATTACCGCCTTCTCCGGCAGGTTGTTGTACCGCTCGTCCGCCGGGTGCACGGCCACCGCGGTATCGCCCAGCATGGTCTCCGGTCGGGTGGTGGCCACCACCAGGTAGCCATCGCCCGAGGCAAAGGGATAACGGATATGGTAGAGCTTGCCGTCGGTGGGCTCGTGCTCGACTTCCAGATCGGCGAGCGCGGTATGGCAGCGGGGGCACCAGTTGATGATGTAGTCCCCCTTGTAGATCAATCCTTCCCGATAGAGCCGGGTAAACACCTCGCGCACGGCGCGGGAAAGCCCCTCGTCCATGGTGAAGCGTTCCCGGTCCCAGTCGCAGGAGCAGCCGAGGCGTTTGAGCTGGTTGATGATCTGGCCGCCGGATTGCTCGCGCCATTGCCAGATCCGCTCCACGAATTTGTGGCGGCCGATGTCGTGGCGGCTGGTTCCTTCGGCGGCTAGCTGCTTTTCCACAACGTTCTGAGTAGCGATCCCGGCATGATCCGTTCCCGGCACCCACAGGGTATTATGGCCCTGCATGCGGCGGTAGCGGACGAGAATATCCTGAAGGGTGTTGTTGAGGGCATGGCCCACATGAAGGACTCCGGTGACGTTTGGGGGCGGGATGACGATGGAGAAGGAGGGCTTGCCTTCCTCCATGGTGGCCCGGAAGGTCTTATCCCGGAGCCAGGTGGTGTACCACTTCTCTTCGACTTCTTTAAATTCGTAGGCCTTGGCCAGTTCCTGTTTGGCGGTCATGATATTTGTTTCTGGTTCAGTTTGCTAAGAGAAAGAGTGTTCTGCCCGCTGCAATGCAATCCCTGTTTTTACCAGGTTTTGCCCGATTGCCCAAGCGTAAACGTTCACAGACATCGCACTTGCCCGCGATCAGAGTCATCAGCATACGGGAGTATAGCTGATGGCTCCTACCGCGAACATCTGCGGCACATGTACCCCCGGGGGCTTGACGCGTGAAAGGATACAGACTTGGGTTCTATGAACATTTTCCGATGGCATAGAAAACGTCCAGCAGTGCCGCAGATGCAAGGAAGAGGCCTGTGAAGTGTAC
>JARRJE010000346.1:0-3064 GCA_037379765.1 Deltaproteobacteria bacterium | reverse complement strand
GTTATTGGCAACAAGCGCACGGGCGGCGTAAAATAATGATCATCGATTGGGATGCCCGCCACGGCAACGGCATTCAGGCCGCTTTCGAAGAAGACCCTGAGGTCTTTTACATCAGCCTCCACGAGCATCCCACCTTCAGCTTTCCGGGAACGGGCTGGGCAGAGGAAACCGGCATCGGTGCCGGCAGGGGGACGACCCTTAACTTGCCGCTGTCGCCGGGCACGGGCGATGATTTCGTCCTGACGGCACTCCGGGAGAAGGTGGAGCCTGTTCTCGAGCGCTTTCGACCGGATGCCCTCATTGTGGCCGCCGGTTTCGACGGCGCCGTCGAAGACGACATGTCCGGCCTCGCTTACACACCCGTCCATTTCAACTTGATCGGCAGCATTACCGCATCCTGGGGCGAGCGATTCTGCCGGGGCCGGGTATTGTCGATTCTCGAGGGAGGCTATCATCTCGAATCCCTGGCCACCGGGGTTGAAAGCTATCTCGGCGGCCTGGTGGGGATCAATGCAGAATTATGAATTATGAAGAGAGAATTTAGGTTGAAGGGAAATAGCTCGGGTTCTCATTCCGCATTCTTCATTCTGCATTCTTCATTGCCGTTAAAGGAGGAGGCATGTACGTTGCCCTGCACATGAGCACCCCGGCAATCACCATCAGGGAAGACGTTCCGCTGCAGGAAGTGCGGGAAATCCTGCAAGCCCGGAATTTCCGGCACCTGCCTGTCGTCGACGGTGACGATAAACTGATGGGGATGGTGACCGACCGCGATTTGCGCTCGGCCTATCCTTCCACCATTCTGGACGAACCCGAGAGCAACGCCGAGCTGTCCCGGGCGGCTCTCACGCCGGTGCGCGCCATCATGAGCACCAAACTGGTGACCCTTTCCCCTACTTCAACCCTGGATGATGCCCTCTTCCTGCTCGACCGGGAAAGAGTCGGGGCCGTCCCGGTGTTGGACGACCAGCACTGCGTGGTGGGGATCTTCTCCATCCGGGACCTGATCAAGGCCTACCGGCGGCTGTTCGGTCTCGGCGAACGGGGCTCGGCCCTCATCGCCATCGAGAACGACAACAAGCCCCGGCTGCTGACCCGCATCGTCGAAGTGCTCGAGGAGCACGCCATCCCTTTCACTCGGCTGGTGCAGAGCGAGGAGCCCGGCGAAGCAGGCATCCTCTATCTGCGGGTGAACACTTTCAACCTGCGGGCCGTGCACAACGCCCTCCAGGAGGCAGGCCTCACGGTAATCGTACCCCGGCTGGCCATCGAAAAGAAATCGGCGTGTTCTTGAGTGAGGATAATTAACCCAGTGGCACGCAGCCGAGCACCGCAGAAGCTGCCGAAAAAGGAGTTTGCACTGTTTGAGCACCCGAAAGGGGTGCGAGTTTGCAAATCCCGGCAGTTTCGAGGACGCGCAGGGAACCTGCCGCAGGCAGGCAAGTGACATAGGCGCCCTTTCTTTTGGCTCGTTTTCTTTGGGCGAACAAAGAAAATGAAACAGGGAGATCAAACCCTCACCGGAACGATAGAAACAAACTGCCAACTAGTTGCGCTGATCTCAATAGACAATTCATCGACCAAAAGCAGACACGATGCTCGAAGCACTTTTTTATCCCCAGCGCGTGGCAGTGATCGGTGCCTCGCGGACCCCGGGCAAGGTGGGCCACGACATCTTCGCCAACCTCCTCACTGCGGGGTTCACCGGTGAGGTAGTACCGATCAATCCCGGAGCCGGGACCATTCTCGACCGGCCCGCCTTCCCGGATCTGGCATCCTACGGCCAGCCGGTGGACCTGGGAGTGGTGGCCGTGCCGCGGCCGGCGGTGATGGAGGCGATGCACGACCTGGCCAGGGCGCACGCCAAGGCGGTGATCGTCATTACCGCCGGGTTCAAGGAGACCGGTCCGGAAGGCGCCGAGCTTGAGCAACAGCTCGCCGACTTCTGCCGGAAGCGGACCATCCGGCTCCTCGGCCCCAATTGTCTGGGCCTGATCAATACCGACAACTCCATGAACGCCTCCTTTGCCGGGATCATGCCCAAGCCGGGCGGGATTTCGGTGTTCTCCCAGTCCGGGGCTCTGGCCACCTCCATCCTCGACATGGCGGACTACCGCAGGATGGGACTGGCCAAGGTGGTGAGCATCGGCAACAAGGCGGACATCACCGAGGTGGACCTCCTGCAGGCCCTGGCCCGCGACGAGCAGACCAGGGTGATCGTGGGCTATCTCGAAGACATCAGCTCAGGCGACGACTTCGTCAAAGCGGCTGAAGAGGCCTCCTCCCGCAAGCCGGTGGTCATCCTCAAGGCGGGCACCACCGTGGCCGGCCAGCGGGCCGCCTCCTCCCATACCGGAGTGCTCGCCGGCGGCGAGATCGCTTACGGCGCGGCCTTCAAGCGCTCAGGGGTCATCCGCGCCGACACCTTCGAGGCGCTGTTCGACTACGCTACTCTGCTCTCCATGCAGCCCCTGCCCAAGGGCAACCGCATCCTCATCATCACCAATGCCGGCGGTCCCGGGACCATGGCCGCCGACGCGGTGGAGCAGGCAGGTCTTGAGGTGGCCACCCTGGACCGCAACACCGCCACCGCCCTCCGCGAGAAGCTGCCCGCCGCGGCCAGCACCGGCAACCCCATCGACGTGCTCGGGGACGCCGATCCCGAGCGCTACGTGACCGCCCTTACCGCCGCCCAGGACGACGAGGCAGTGGATGCCGTCATGGTGATCCTCACTCCCCAGACCATGACCAAACCGGCGGAGACCGCCCGGGCGATCATCGAGCACATGACCGGCGACAAGCCGATCGTGGCGGTATTCATGGGCGGAAAGGGGGTGATGCCCGGGCGCACCGAGCTGGTGGCCGCCGGTCTTCCCGACTACTATTCGCCTGAACGAGGGGTGAGCGCGCTCAAAGCGCTCTGCGAATATGCCGCCTGGCGTCGGCGGCCGCCGCGGATGGTGACCCGGTTCCGGGTCAACCGGCGACGGGTGGAGCGGATCATCTCCCGCAGTTTGCGCACCGGACGCAACCGACTGGGCGAGGTGAAGGCCAAGGCCGTACT
>JARRJE010000345.1:0-3857 GCA_037379765.1 Deltaproteobacteria bacterium | reverse complement strand
GGAATCTTCGTCGAGGTGATGAAAGACGTCACCTTTCACCTGGCGCCCATCACCAGGAGCGAGGCGATCCAGATGCTCACTGCGACCCGCTCCTATGAGATCCTCAAAGGCGCCCGCGGCCGACAGAGCGTGGACCTGAACGCCATCGCCAATGCGCTCCAACGGATCAGCCAGCTGGTCACCGATTTTCCCCAGATCGAGGAGCTCGACATCAATCCCTTCCTGGTGGGTGAGATCGGCAACGAGCCGTATGTCGCCGATGCCCGGCTCACCCTGGAAAAGTGACCACAGCTACCGCATCTTCGCACGATCGCAACCGGCCGCATAGCTCTGCTATAGCGTCTGGTTGCGCTTGCGCGAATCTGTGGCACCTGTGATCACTTTTCCGTTCTTATGCGAGTTTGAAGATCACTTCGTGAAGGGAGATGGGCCAAGAGGTAGGGCATGAAAAAACAGGAAACGAAATTCGATCCCGATTGGCAGGCAAATTACCGGGACATGATCGCCACTCCGCGCCGTGCCATCGGCCGGGTGCGGCCTGGCAACCGGGTATTCATCGGCACCGGCTGCGGCGAGCCGGTAGAGCTGGTGCAGGCCCTCACCGACAGGGCCGGCGAGCTTGCCGACGTGGAGATCGTCCAGCTCCTCACCAAGGGGGAGGCGCCATACGCCACCAAGAAGCTCGCGGACAGCTTCGTGGTGAACACCTTCTTCATCGGCACCGTCATCCGGGAGCACATTCAGGAAGGATTGGGCAACTATACCCCGATTCTGCTCTCCGACATCCCGCAGACTCATCCAGGTGACGCCGCCCGACGATCGGGGAAAAGTGAGCCTGGGGATCTCGGTGGACATCGTCAAAAGCGCTGCCGAAAACGCTTCGCTCGTCATCGCCCAGGTCAACCCCAACATGCCGCGCACCCTGGGAGACAGCTTCCTCGACGTCTACGACCTCGATCTGCTGGTGCCCTCCGAGACGGCCATTATCGAGCGGGAAACCGAGGAAATCACTGAGATCACCCGCCAGATCGGGGAGAACATTTCCGCCCTGGTGGAGGACGGATCCACCATCGAGTTCGGCATCGGCCGCATTCCCCACGCCCTGGTGGGATTTCTCAAAAACAGGCGGGAGCTGGGCATTCATACCGAGCTGCTCACCGACTCGATCCTGGAGCTGCTCGAAGCCGGGGCGATTACCGGCAGCCGCAAGACTCTGGACCGAGGCAAGATCGTGGCAAGCTTCGCCATGGGAACCAGGAAGCTCTACGACCTCATCGACAGCAACCCGCTTTTCGCCTTCCGACCCACCGAATACGTCAACGACTCCTACATCATCGGCAAACAGCACAAGATGACCGCCATCAACATGGCTCTTGAGGTGGACCTCACCGGCCAGGTGTGCGCCGACTCCATCGGCAGCCAATTCTATTCGGGGATCGGTGGCCAGGTGGACTTCAACCGGGGCGCGGCCCGTTCGCTGGGGGGCAAGGCGATCATCGCCCTTCCCTCCACCACCGCCGACAACGCGATCTCCCGCATCGTCGGGACCTTGAGCCCCGGGGCGGGAGTGGTGACCACCCGCGGCGAGGTGCATTACGTGGTCACCGAGTACGGGGTGGCTTACCTGCACGGCAAAAGCGTCCAGGACCGGGCCCTGGCGCTTATCAGCATCGCCCATCCCGATTTCCGGGAGCAGCTCTTTCGGGAAGCGATCGCGGCCAAATACCTAAGGCGGGAGCTGGCCGAGGTGGAAGACAAAATCATGGTGATGCCCTCGCCTGAGATGCGCACCGCCATGCTGCTTGAAGACGGCACCCAGGTCACCTTCAGGCCGGTGCAGCCCACCGACGAGCCCCTGATGCGCGACCTGCTCTACGCCCTCTCCCAGGAAACCGTCTACTATCGCTTCATGACCCGCATCCAGCGCTTTCAGCACCGACAGATCCAGAACTTTGTCTATATCGACCACCGCAAGGACGTGGCCATCGTGGGCACCGTGCCGGAGGCCCACGGCGAGGACATCGTGGCCGTGGGCCGTTACTACCTCGACGAGCGCACCAACCGTGCCGAGGTGGCCTTCATCGTCCGCGACGGCTGGCAGAACAAGCACATCGGCACCTTCCTGTTCAAGCATATGGTGAACATTGCCAAGCGTGCCGGCATCTCGGGATTCACCGCCGAGGTGCTCCGGGACAACAAGCGAATGCAGGCCATCTTCAACCGGAGCAATCTCCGGGTCCGGAGCGAGCTGCAGGAGGATGTTTACAGCTTTCAGATCGATTTTTGAGCTCGCAAAAGTCAAAAAATGACTTTTCGAGAGTTTTCATTTTTAAGTGTTAAGTTTTAAGGGGTTGCGTTTTCAGCCATTGTCCTATTCATCTCCTTCAAGCTTTGAGGAAGATTTGCCAAGTGCCAAAGTACCATGCCTTACCTAGATACATTTTCCTTTAACCCTGGCCGCAATTTGTTATATGATATTCGCTTAGTTATGATCTTTTAACCACAGAAAAAAGGAGGATGACCATGCCTGTTGGCAAGGCCGATTTCGATAAGGCGCTGGCTGTGGGCCGGCCGCCCAACGTTTCCCGATTGTTTCCCCACTCCCGGGCCCTCATCGTGAGCGGCAAGGCCATCGACCGGGCCCTGCGCGCCAAGGGCAAGGCGATGACCATGGCCGCCAACGGCCGGAGCGAATTCGTGATCCGAGGCGCCCTCCGGGCGGCCCAGCGGGCCAACGCCGCCCTGATCGTTGAAATCGCCAAGTCGGAGGGCGGGGCCAACGCCTACTGCGCCATCAACTACTGGAACATCGCCCGGACAGTGGACGCCTTGTGCAACGAGATGGGGATCACGGTACCGGTGGCGGTTCATGCCGACCATTACGCCATCAAAGGCGAGAAGGACATCGAGAGCGCCCGGACGGAGATCCCTTCCGTGTTCGATGCCGGTATCACTTCCATGGCCATCGACGCCTCGCATCTGCATGATGCCGAGAACCTGCTCGCCAGCATCGAGCTCAACCGCTACATCCCCGGGTGGGCGGGACTTGAGACCGAGGTGGGGGAAATCAAGGGCAAGGAGGGACTCTCCACCCCGGAGGAGGCGTTGTTTCTCATCCGGGGGCTCAACGCCCACGACATCTTCCCGGACTGGATCGCCCTGAACAACGGCACGGTCCACGGCCTCGAGGAAAGCGGCCAAGGCATCCAAGTGGAGCTGACCGCCCAAATCCATGAAGCGATCTCAGGTTACAAACTCTCCGGAGCCCAGCACGGCACCTCGGGCAACAGCACGGAGCGGCTGCATGCCATTGCCGAGAAGACCCGCACCACCAAGGTCAACTACGCCACCGGCCTGCAGTTCGTCTCCTGGGGGGTGGAGGTGAACGATTACGGCAATGCAGCACTCGATGCCGACGGCAATTTCAAAAAGGTGTCTGGCATGGGGGTGAGCGAGGAGATGTGGGCGGAAATGGTCGCTTACGCCGCGGACCAGGGATGGAAGGGCGGCAACTTCAAAAAGCTCAACCGTCCCTTTGAAAACAAGCTTCTCGGTCAGCCCCGGGAGATTCGGGAGCGGATGATTCAGCGGGTGGAGGATTTCGCCTACAATATGCTGGCCAATGTTTTCAACGCCAGGGATACGGCGCCGCTTGCCATCGAGGCCATCCTCGAGGCCGGCTCCCACGACCTCGGGCCCAAGGTAAGCCGCATCGAGGACCCGGCGGCCTGGACGAAGGAGAAGATCATGGAGCGGGCCGCCAAGCACGCCAGAGACAAAGGACCGGCTGGTGATTTCGAAGACTAGCCCTCAAAAAAAGGTGAAGCACTGCAAAGTGCTTCACCTTTTTTCCTAAA
>JARRJE010000344.1:0-5376 GCA_037379765.1 Deltaproteobacteria bacterium | reverse complement strand
AAAAAGAGGACGGCTCTCCAGCAGCGAGTGCGAAGGGTCCGGCCATGGAACCGGAACGCGATCCCAAACGCAAGCGGCTCCGAGCCGACAAAAAACTCGTCCGCGAGCTGGTTCTGGCCAAAAACACCGACGCACTGGTCGATCTCGCCTTTGACGATATCCGAACCTTACGGTTTTTGCAGCGGGAGCTCTATGATCCGGACGAGCGCCACCGATGGCTCACCGCCTATCTTCTCAGCCAGGTTTGCGCCCGCCTCTCTACCCGCCAGCCCGGCCCGGTGAGCGACCTGCTGCACCGGATGTTCGAGGCGAGCGCCGACTCGGCGGCCACCAACTGGGGACTCATCGAATCGATCGGCGCCATCATTGCCGCCCGCTCGGATATTTTCGGCGCCTTCACCCGCCATCTCCTGCCGTATGCCCACGACCCGGCCACCCGCATCGCTGCCTTATGGGGGCTGGGCACCATCGCCCGCCAGCGGCCGGACCTGATTCGCAACACCTCTTTTTTTCAGCTCCTGCCCCTTCTCAACCACGAGGAAGCGAATGTGCGCGGTCACATACTGCGGCTGCTCGGCCAAATTCGCGCCAAAGAGACGGTGGGGACCATCGAAAAACTACTAGAGGACGAGGCCCAGCTGGTCATATACGAAGAAGGCGAGCCCCACCTCACCACGGTCGGCCAGCTCGCTGGCGAAGCACTCGCCCTGATTCGCTCACAAGGAGAAGACAGCCGTGACCGATGAACCAAAAGAAAAAGAAGAGCAGCAAGACCCGGCCCGCACGGAGTATGAACGCGGGCAGGATTTTCTGAAGAAAGGGGATTTGGCCCAGGCAGCCAATGCCTTCCACAATGCCTTGATCGGCTTTGAGCAGAAAGGAGACCATGGCGGGGTGGCGAATGCCTCCGACAAGCTGGGCGATGTCTGCCTGCAACGGCAGGAATACGCTGCGGCTCGTGACCATTACCAGCGCGCTTATGAGATCTGCGAGGCGGAAAAAGACCTGTTCAGCGTCATGTCCCTCAAGAAAAAACTGGCCAACACGTATCGAGGTCTGAAGGAATTCGACGTGGCCATTGAGCTCCATCTGGATCTTTTGGATATCTTTCGAGAATTCAAAAACCCGCGCCGCTCGGTGGAGATTCTGGAATCGCTTGCGGAAATCCACCTCGAAAAGGGCGATCGGGACAAAGCCGCTGACACGTATCGTACCGCAGCCTCCATCCATGCCAATTTCAAGCACCAGCGTCTGGCCGCCCAGCTGCGGGCAAAAGCCGAGGCGGCGATCAAGGGCGAAAACTCACAAACCTGAACCGCGACTGCCCCTGGCGCAAATCCTCGCGAGCGGCATTCAGCTTCAGCGCCAAATGAAAATCCCCCCGCAATTTTATTCCTTTCTTTCTTAGCTGCCGGAATCAGACTCCCCGGGAGGATTCATCCTTGGCCCGGCCTTTGGCAGCATACATGGTGGTGCTGCCGCTGGACCAGAACACCATTTTCCCATCGGTCACCAGCTCGTTGGCGGCCTTCTTGATCTCCCGCGGTTTGGTCTCGGGATCGCAGGCGTAGAAGTCCTTGATGTACAACTGGGGCTTGGGCGACTTCATTGCCTTCTCCAGGATCGCGGCCTTCAGCTCTTCTTTGCTCAGTGCCATGATGCACTCCTTTCAAGAGAAGATTTACTTGATATGGCTCGTGAACTTGAACTGAGTCGTGGTCCGCCAAGTATCGTAAGCCAGCCGATAATCATCGATGCTCTTGATGGTGAACGGAATGTCACAAACCTCGAAGAACTTCTCCCAGCCGATCCTTTCGGCCCATTCGCCGAGACGCTCGTACTTGCGGGCGTTTTTGGCATAGGCCTCGAGAATTTGCTTCACCGCATTGACCGTTTCCGGCCACCTGGGCGGATTGTTCGGCAGGAAGGGAATCACCAGCTTGGAGAACTTGGGAGCGGATTTGGAGTTGGAGACCTTCCCGCCCACCAGAATGGCGATGCCGTCGCCCTCGGGATCGGCCAGCGGCATGGAGGGGCACATGGTGTAGCAGTTGCCGCAGAACATGCAGCGCGCGGCGTTGACTGTAACGGATTTGATTTCTTCACCGTTTTCCAGGGTGGCCTTGGCCGGTTTGATCGCGCCCAAAGGACAGGCGGCGATGGCCAGGGGCAACTCGCAGACGCCAGTGATGGTCTCGTGATCAATCATCGGCGGCTTCCGATGGATGCCGAGGATGGCGATATCGGAGGCATGCACCGCACCGCACATGTTCAGGCAGCAGGCCAGGGCGATGCGCACCTGGGCCGGCAAGGTCATGCTGGTGAAGTAGTCGAACAATTCATCCATGACCGCCTTGACCACACCGGAAGCGTCGGTGGCCGGGGTGTGGCAGTGGACCCAACCCTGGGTGTGGACGATGTTGGTGACGCCGGCGCCGGTGCCGCCTACAGGGAACTTGTTGCCCCGGCTGGCGAGGTCGTCGAGCAGCGGCTGCACTTTAGACTCGGCATCGACCATGAACTCGATGTTATTCCTGGTGGTGAAGCGGACATAGCCGTCGCAATGCTTGTCGGCGATGTCGCAGATCTCCCGGACATGCTCCACGGAGATCAGACGAGGGCTGCCGGCGCGGACGGTGTAACACTCGCCGCCAGTCTCGCTCACGTGCTTCAGCACGCCCGGCTTCAGGATCTCGTGATAGAGCCATTTGCCATAGTTCTCCTTGATGACCGGCGGAAACATCTGCTCATAATGTGGCGGCCCAATGTCGGTGATTCTGTCGGCCATTGGATTATTCGGATCGTAGCCCATAATAAACCTCCTTATATCTTAAACTTTTCAGTCAGTATCGTTAAAGCAAACTCACCGTCATTACATGGCGTGGCGTTTGCGGAATTCCTTAACGTCACGCTCCCAGCCGCCTTCCACTTCTTCTTCTTTCCAGAACACGTAAGGATTGGAGCGAGGCTCTTTGACATGCTGCGGAATCGGCTCGAGCTCCATGACCTCCAAGAAGGTGGGCAGGCCAACCCGCTGCATGGTCTCACCTACACGTTCGCGGTTCTTGCCGACTTCCATCCACCAGTCCCAAACCTTCTCGATGAACTCGATGAGCTCTTCAAACTCGTTCTCGGGATCCATCTTCATGAAGGGGACCACCATGGTGGCGAACTGGGCGCCGTCGAGGATGGGAGCCTTGGCCCCGACCTGGATGGATGCACCTTGTTCCTTGCCCGGCCGCAGGGCGCGAGGCATGACATTGATGCAGTGCATGCAGCGGGTACACTCGGAATTATCGATCTTCAGCTCGTCGCCTTCCATCCACATGCACTGGGTGGGGCAGAGGTTGAGCACTTCCTTCTTGATATCGAATTTTCCCCAGTCGCGGCCGCTGTGAGCACCGCCCTCTGCCGGGACGTTTCCGGCGATGTATTCCTTGACCGCCGCCTGGTCGATCCGGATATCATCCCGCCAAGTACCGATCACGGAAAGGTCGGAACGGGCGATGGAGGCCACGCAGTCGTTCGGGCAGCCGGAGAATTTGAACTTGAACTTGTAAGGGAAGGCCGGACGGTGAATCTCATCCTGATAGTGCATGGTGAGATGGTGGCAGGCGGCCTGAGTATCGTAGCAGGACCATTCGCAACGGGCTTTGCCGAGGCAGCAGGAGGGAGTCCGGAGGTTGGAACCGGAGCCGCCGAGGTCCCAATTCAGATCGTGGGTCAGATCGTAGAACAAGGGCTCAAGCTGATCGGTCACCGTGCCCAGGAGCACCATGTCGCCGGTGGAACCGTGGAAGTTGGTCATACCAGAACCGCGTTTCTCCCACAGATCGCAAATCTTGCGAAGCATATCGGTGCGATAGAACTTACTGGACGGCTGGTTCAGACGCACGGTGTGGAAGTGGGCGACACCGGGAAACTTGCCCGGGCTGTCGGAGTAGCGGCCGACAATACCACCGCCGTAACCGAAAACGCCGACGATCCCGCCGTGCTTCCAGTGGGTGATCTTGTCTTTGAAGGAAAGCTCCAGCTGGCCCAGGATGTCCCAACACTGCGGGTTCTTCTCGGCCTGCTGCTTCAGGTCGCTGACGAAACTCGGCCAAGGGCCTTTCTCCAGTTCATCCAACAGGGGTGTATCGTGCTTTGGCATTTTTCGATTCCTCCGTGCTCATCAATTGATTTTCGCAACCTAGAACCAAGTTCACCCCACGTGCCCACTTCCGAAGGCCCAGATACTGCCGAAAGTCTCGAGTAGGGTGAGAATTACCGAATTTTGAATGGGCATTCAGTCAAGGGAACTTATCCAGCTCCCTACCCTTTGTCAACAAAAAAACGTTTGTAACAGCCGTGGACGGCCGTTGGTTTCTGCAGCAAATTTATTTACCTCTCCCGTCCCGTACGGTTACATTCGAGATATTGGCACGATCTGAACCGGCTGCAGTCAGTTTATTGAGTGAGGTTTCATTTTGCCCCGACCAAAAAAGCAGCGTTACTGCCAGGAGAGGATGTGCGGCAAGGGCTTTAAACCCACTGGTGTCCCGCTCCGGGAACTCAGGCAGATCCTGCTGCAACGGGATGAGATTGAAGCTCTTCGACTGTGTGATCGGGATGGATTGACCCAGCAACAGGCCGGACAAAAAATGGGCGTCTCCCGCGGCACCGTTCAGCGAATCCTAACGGCCGCCCGCCGCAAAGTGGCCGATGCGCTGGCCGAAGGAGCGGCTCTCGTTTTCGAAGACTCGGAGAAGGAGCAACCGGCGGAAACGGACTCCCCCCGGAAGAAACCTGATCAGTGATGACAGTTATGTCCGGCGCAGGTTTGCTGCGGTGCCATGCGCGGCAGTCCGTTCCCCAACACCTCTTCCACTGCAATGCCGACCGTAGGGTATTCTGTCAGCGGAGCGAAAAAAACCGCAATCCCCGCTTCCTTAAGGGCCTGCAAAGGCCGCCTGCCCAATCCGCCGACGACGATGGCCTCAACCCCCCGCTCCCGCAGAAGGCCGATGGGGGCAAGACAACCTCCGGCAGCATGCGGGGGATTGGCCAAAAGGTCCGACTCCCCAGGCCGGCCTTCGCTCACAGCCACGATGGTAAAGAGGTCGCAATGACCGAAATGGGCAGAGCGGCTGCTCGCAAGCCCGCCTGGAGCCTCCGAAGGGACGGCGATTAATTTGAATTCCATAGTCCTCTCCAACTGAATTGTAAAAATTTGGAATCGAATGAACCATTATGAGCATATGCTCAATATAGAAAGATGGGCAGCGGGAGTCAACATCCAATATAAGTCTGTCATTAAATACTTTTTTATTCCAGTTTGACATGGCCGTAGGTTCAAGCTAACTTGCTCAAAAGGTTTCAAGATTCCCATTCCGC
>JARRJE010000343.1:0-4701 GCA_037379765.1 Deltaproteobacteria bacterium | reverse complement strand
GGGGTCTTCAAAAAAACGCTCAAGGATCGGGCTTAGAGCTGGACGACATTCTCCGCTGCCAGACCCTTGGGGCCCTCGACCACGTCGAAGGTGACGCGGGCGCCCTCGGTGAGAGATCTGAAGCCGTTGGACTGGATGGCGCTATGGTGGACGAAAACGTCCTTACCGCCGTCCTGCTCGATAAAACCAAAACCCTTGGAATCATTAAACCACTTTACTGTTCCTTCTGCCATTGCTGCTACTCCTGATGATGGGTTCCACCCACGGGAACCATTTGTTAATTGCCCGATTTACTCCATGCGAATCGGGCTTGGCAGTCTCGTTTGTTCAAACAAAAAAACCGCACTTTCTCTGTTCGGAGGCTGTGCGGTTATCTTTTCTGTATGTTCTGATCACAAACGGATACTGCACAAAGTTTGCGGCAAAATACCACTATCTTCCGAAAAAGCCAGGTTTATTTTCGTCATCCTCAAAATTATAACATTCCCATTTTCTTTTTCATCCGCCTTCTCTTGCCACATGCGAGAGAAAGCTATGGAGCAGCCAATCAGGCATTAAAGAATTTTTACTAAAAACACCTGGAGTTGTGGAGCAATCCCATGTGGATATGAAAGCCGGAAACGCTGTTTCCTTTCGCTTTTCTAATCGTGGCCCTCGTTTTTCTTAGCCATGGTTTTCAGCTCGATCATATCCTCCATGTGTTGAAGATTCTTGGATAAGTCCCACCAGCCGTGCTTAAAGGCTTGATAGTCGGGGGCCCCGGTCATCGCCGATGAATACCGCATCGTATTGGAAAAAAAGAGCCACTGCTCGACCCACATTTTCTCGATCTCTTCATCGAACGGGTTGGTCTTGTCTTCGATTCCCTTCTCCCATGCCCGGGACACGAGCTGGGTCGCGGCCTTGGTCATCTCATCGGTCTCATGGATGACCGTCTTGAGATGGGCGAAGTGGCCTGTGGTCCACGGGGTGCTGTGACACGACTGGCAGATCGCCTCCATACTGGCCAGCCGCTTGGCCTGCTCCGCGGGATTGATGAGATATGACGCGGCCGGTTCTCCTGCGAACGTTGTTGGCAGCGGCATGCCGTCGGCATTTTTGATGATCGTCGTGTCTCCTGATTTCGGCTGGGGATGCGAATAGATCAGCCCGAAAAGCCGGACCCAGAGCCGCGAGCCGAAATCATGGGTCCTCTGCGCGATGACCGAACCGTCCGGCGAGATCAGGAGGGCGTTGTGGCAAGTCGCGCAGGTCGGGGCCTTGAAGTCCTTCCCCACGACCCAGGGCACGTCCTCCATGTTCCACTTGTCCCCCTTGGACATGAAGAGAATCCCGTGCTTGCTCTCCCGGTAAACCTCCCAGGCCGGAACATCCGGTTCGAGATGGCATTGGGCGCAGGTGTAAGGCTTGCGGGCGACCTCGATGGAGAAGCTGTGGCGAGCATGGCAGCCGGTGCAGGATCCTTTGCTGCCGTCGGGATTGATCCTCCCTACTCCCTGGTTCGGCCAGTTGGTGAGCTTCGGAACGACCACATCGCCCATGTCGCTATGAATGGTTTCGGTTCCGGCCACCCCGACCACGGTGCCATGACAGCCGAGACACGACTCATTCAGTGCGTCCTCGCTCGCCCCGTTAACCGTCGCGACGAGCTCATGATAAACCGGATTATTCATGAGATTGCCGTAAGCGTTTGCCTTTTTGCTGTCTTTGTATTGTGAGACCTCAACCGGGTGGCAGGTCGCACAGTCGGGTGGACTGACGATGACGTTGATCCGATATCCGAAATGGTCGAAGCTGTCCTTGTGCTTGTCCGTGTTTTGGGAATGGCATTCGTAGCACCCCACGACGTGATCGCGGAGGGCAGCCGGAGGGTTTTCCGCCGAGACCCGTCTCTGCAAGGCTGGCCTGGTGAGGGCCTCGCCAACCGTCACCCGCGAGTGCCGGCTGGTCTCCCAGTCTTTGACAATCCCTGGAGTGACGATAGTGTGACACTCCAAACATTCCTCGGTTTGCGAACTGACCGAAGGAGTGGCCGCGTGTTTCTCCTCGCAGTGGGCAGGGATGGAAAAGGCAACCAGCGTAACAGCAGTCATAACCAAAAAAGAAAAAACAGAGGAAACAGCCATTTTCAAAAAACGGACTTCAAAAATTCGAAACATAAATAATGCCTCCTCCTGGTCGTGGGGAAGGGTCGCGGGGAATCGTTTTTTCGGATCCTTCAGAACTCGCCTAAAAACTGCAACTACGCCATCTCTCTTGATTTCTATCAATTTTTGATACAGGAACCAATAACCCTTCGGATAGCCAATAAAAATCCGGACGATCTAATAAAGGGCCCCATTACCATTTAATCAGAAACACTTGCCCAATTTCAAATAATCCCAAAAGACCTAGTCAAAAGCCAAAAATAGACTTGACCCCATTTTTGGGATGACCCCATTTTTAACCATTTTTTGTCGAAGCTTTGCATGGGACCGAATCCGTATGCCGCAGGGGCACGATCCCATCTCATGGCAATTCGGTCAGAATTTGAGTTGGCCGGCAGCAGGGCGGTGAGGACTTCGAAATTGGCCGAGACGGGAAATATGTCCAACGGCGCGATGCGCTTCACCCAGTAGCCACCCGCCCGCCACTTCTTTTCATGACGAGCGGATCTGATCGGCAGAAGATCGCCTGCCCCTGGGAGAAGGGAAAAGGCTACTGGGCAGTCGCGGGAGAAGGGGGAAAGGACTGGCCGTTGAGGGTGAGCCGGCCCTGGGCATACTGGCCGAGCAGAGAGATCGTCCCCTGGCTCTCCTTGAGATACCCTTTGGCGAGCAAAACATCCGCTTGCAGCTCCAACTTGGTGCCCGCGAGAATCGCGCGGGGGACATCAAGGCGGAAATTCGCATCCAGGGTCTTGGGCAGGGTGGCAAGCTGCGCAAGCAGCTCCGGATGGCTCGCGTCAACGACGACCTTAGCGCGGCCGGTCACCTTCCCTGCCGGCAAAGAAAGGGAGAGGTTGCTGATCTCAAATTCCGGGCCCTTCTGCAAGAGCTTCGGAAGGAGCGAAAGAAACGCCTGGGCAAATTCGTCGTTGATCGCCTTGGCCGCCTCAGGCGTAGCGGAGGAACACATTCTTGCCACAGATTCCCGCTGCCGGGCCGCAAGTTCAGTGACGGCCGCCAGATCGAGATGATGCAGCCGCATCGATAGGGCATCCGGGCCGTAAGATGCACCGCCGGCAGTCAGCTTGGCCAGGGCAATATCCTCACGCACCTGGAGAAGCCCCTCTTTTCCATCCGCATCGGCGGCCACCTGCAGGTCGGTGAACTGGATGTCTGGTTGGCCCGAGGCCCTGAAACCGATGCGACCCGCTCGAAAAGTATTGGTTCCGAGCCAAAGAAATTCATTGAATTCTCTGAGATCGAAGACGTAGGAAACGTCCTCGATGTGCAGTTGTCCCTTGTCGGCCGTGAACCTCATCCCCGGCCAACGTAATGTCCCCTTGCTGGTCGCGAGATCGCCGGACATCTGCCATTCTCCTCCGGCCGGCTGCAGCGTAAAGGCGATCCCCTTTTCAGGATTTCTGTAAGCCGCCCCCGCCGTGATCAGCCGGAGTTGATACGGGCCCGAGAAGGTGCGCAAGGTCTCGATGGTGAGCGGCTCCTTCTCTCCGAAAATCCGATGGACCATCTCCTTTGACTTACCGGTCATCCTCAGGTGGGTAACGGCTGCCATGAGCCCAAACTGTATTTTCTTGCCGCTCCATATGACCGGGCCATGGATGATGTCATGGACCATTTCAAAATGAAGAGGAGCAGACGATTTCTGATTCTGGAGTTGGCGGCTTCCGGGAAAACGCAGGGCAATGGCGGTCACCGCCCGGGAGCGGAACCAGCCTCGCTCGTAGGAGACATTGCTCACTTTGATCAGGGTTTGATCAGCCCTCCCCAGGAGCAGACGGTATTGTTGCTCGGCGTAGTTGCCGATGAATTTGGGGGCGAGGGCTGCAAGAGCGCCGACCACTATGAACAGGAAGAAAATTTTTTTCATTTGATTTCCTCGGGTTCGATGACGGTCAATTCCGGCAAGACTACTCAGAAAATTTTTTAAAATCAATAAATTACTGAATTAAAAAAAGAAGATGGAGGAAATCTTATGACACTTTGGCCCTACCCGAACGAGAATTTCTTTCCTGGGTTGGGCGGCCTTCCGAACGAATTTTCAATCAGGAACGCCAGGTTTTGGACGCAAGGAGGACGAGGACTTCAAGGTTGGCCGAGCCAGGGAACATGTCAAGCGGCACGATGCGCGCCACCCGATAGCCGCCGGCCCGCCATTCTTTCAATGAGACGGGAATCTGGTCCACGCCGCAGAAGATGTGGAGAACCTGCTGCGGCCGGCGACGGCAAAGCGCCCCGATCACTCCGGGTTGGGGGCCCTGGCGGGGCGGGTCGAGAAGTACCGTTTCCGGGCCGCCCGGAGGGGGCAGCTCGGCAATCAGCTCGGCGGTGATCCTCCGGGCCTTAAACCGGGTCCGGCGGCCCCCGGGATTCAGTTTGGCGTTGGCCGCGGCCGCCCGGATGGAGAGCCCTCCGGCATCGATCCCCAGGACCTCACGGTAGCGGGGGGCCAGAAACAAGCTGAATAGGCCGTAGCCGCAGTAGAGGTCAAGGAGACGGCCGCCCGGGTCCGGGGCGAGCAGATCCCCGGTCTGTT